>JAWOKW010000145.1:0-18067 GCA_033854095.1 Candidatus Methanoperedens sp.
AATACTGGAAGCGGCTGAAGAAATTAATACTACACAAGAGTATATGAAAGCGATGAAGGTGGGTAGAGTAGCTCATATTTTCACTCAAGTAAAAGATAAAGAAAGGCTGGATGAAACACTGTCGATAGCAAAAAATATTGAAATTCCAAGTAACAAAGCTTTGGCGTTGAGCAAGATAGCGCAGGCAATGGCTCGATTGGAAGATAAGGATGCTTCTCTAATAGCGAAAAAAGCATTTGAAGTAGCGACGACGGGGAGGGATTATGGTTATAGTATAGGCCATAGTGGAGCCAAAGCAAAAGCACTGAACAGCGTTGCTTTTGCTCTTGCCCAAACCGGGGAGAAAACTAAAGCAGTTAAAATAGCTATGAAGGCAGTGGAAACGCTTGAGACGATTAAATACGACTTTGAAAAAGCACCGGTGATTAGCGAAATGGAGCAGACACTTGCTCAATTGAAGGGAGAAGCAGGAACCCATGAAATAGCAAAAAGAGTGCTTATGGTGGCTGAGACACTCGGTGTTTATTATTTCGAAAGCCATGTAAATTTCAGTGATTATACACATAGAGAAGATGTAGCAAAAGGGATGTTTGAAGCTATTCGAGCCTTAGCTCTGGGAGATAAAGAGGTACTGAACAAGGCGTTAACGACGACTATGGAGACGATGGAAGGTTGGTATCGCATGGGTTGTATAGGTTGTGCGGGAGAACTTATTGTTCAAACTTTGGCTTTTATTGGAGATAAAGAAGTGCTAAATCAGGCTTTGGCAGCAACAAGGGAGTCGATTAAAGATGAATATGACAAAATATACGTGCTGAGTGGGGTGGCTCATCTTTTTGCTCAATCAGGTGATAAAGTGAGGGCAATTGAGATAGCTAGAGAGGCGCTGGAATCGACTGAGATAATTAAATTTGAACATCTTAAAGCAATTGCGTTAATTATAGTTACTCTTACCCAATCAGGCAAAAACACAGAAGCAGTTGAATTAGCCCTGAGGGTGGTGGAAATGGCTGATTTGATTGAAAATGAATTAAACAAAACTAGAATTCTGGGTGAAATAGCGCAGATAATGGCTCAATTAAAGGGAGATGAAAAAGCGCGTGAAATAGCAAATAGAATGCTGACGGTGGCTAGGGGAATCAAGAATGATGCTGTCAAAGCAGAAGCACTGAGCCATGCAGCTCATGCTTTTGTCCAGTTAAACGAGAAAACCCTGGCAATCGAAATCGCTACCGAGGCGCTAGATGCGGCTGATACGATAAAAGATGAATATGCCGGTGGTTGGAGTAAAAAAGCTCCACTGCGTTGGATAGCGTTAATACTGGCTCAATTGAAAGAAGAAGCAGGAGCGCCTAAAGTAGCAAATAGTATGCTGATTGTGACCAAGGCAGTCAGCGATGACGATTTCAGAGCCGATATGCTATCTGAAGTTATTAAAGCAGACGTGCTGAGCGAGAAAGATTACGATCTTTCCCGATTTGGTGATAGAACGTTGGCAAAGGCATTAAACAAAGCAGCATATGCTCTTGCCCAATCAGGCGAGAACGCAAGAGCAGTTAAACTAGCCATGAGGGCGGTGGAAATGGCTAAGACAATGGAAAATGAAGATGATAAAATGGCAGCGCTCAGAGGAATGGCGAAAATAGTGGCTAAATTGAAAGAAGAGACAAGAGCGCGTGAAATAGCAAAAAACATGCTGAATGTGGGTGGGGCAATCAATGTACTGTCTGAAGCTATTCAAGCTTTAGCTCTGGTGGGAGATGAGAATGGATTTGAACGGGCATTGGTGGCAGCAGAAGTAGAAATAGCTAATAAATATAAATTGCTTGATGAAAGATGGAAACGGGAAATGGTGGCATTTGAAGTGATAGCGTACAAATATGATGTCTTAAAAAGCTGCGCAGAAGTATTGGCTCTATCAGGAGAAAAGCAAAAAGCTGCTGAAATGGCGGAAATGGCGCTGGAAGCAATAAAATCTGATTACTGGCGGTATTATGATTTGAGCTGGGCAGTGAAGTTATTTACTCAGACCGGACCCATAGAACAAGCACTTTCTATTTGGAGAGACGAACTTGATAAGTCAACAACTTGGGATGTATTCTATACATTGAGAGATGGCGCATTGCTCATCGCAGACATCGACAAGGGACAAACCCTTTGGAAAATCTACGAGGCGATGGAAGAAATTGAAGGTTGGTGGAGCATGTAACACATGACTGAAGAACCAATAAAACTATTCGGAATTTCAGGAAGTCCAAGAAAAGCCGCAACAGATTACATCGTCAGAGAGGCTCTCCGGTACGCATCTCTGAAATACCCTGTCGAAACCGAATATTTCTCTGCCCAGGGGAAAAAAATGAGCTTCTGCATCCACTGCGATTACTGCATACGGGAAAAAAAAGGATGCATCCACAGGGATGATTTAGATGAGGTGTATACAAAACTGAAATGGGCAGATGCGCTCATAATCGGAACGCCGGTGTATCAGGGAATGGTCAGCGGTCAGACAAAGGTCATAATGGATAGGTGCAGAGCCATAGCAGCCTGCGACCTGCACTTCATCCTGAATAAGCCTGGTGCAGCCCTTGCTGTGGGGGGCGACCGCATTGGCGGGCAGGAGCCGGCTATACAGGCGATTCTTAACTTTTATATCATAAACGAAGCCATCCCTGTGGGCGGAGGTTCATTCGGGGCGAACCTTGGAGGCACGTTCTGGTCAGAAGATAGGGGCGCAGAAGGTGTGAAAGATGATGAGGAAGGTTTAAAAAGTATGCATAAGACAATCGATAGATTAATGAAAACAGCTTTAATGCTTAAAACTAAATAGTATTGATCATGACACTCAGAATCGCATGGGGAATCACAGGCTGCGGCGATTACCTCAAAGAAAGCCTTGACATTATGAAAGAACTCACAAAAGAATATAATCTTGAAGTCAGAGTATTTCTCTCCCAGGCAGGTGAGACCGTAGTAAAATGGTACAGGCTCTTCAATGAGTTAAAAACCAGTTTTCCCAGGACCTTTGTTGAAAAATCCCCCAACGTCCCGTTCCTGGTAGGAGACCTGCAGCTTGGTAAATATGATTTTTTCCTTATCATGCCATCGACCTCCAACACTGTTAGTAAAATCGCAGCAGGGATCTCTGATACGCTGCTCTCCAATGCAGCAGCTCAGGCTATGAAAGGAAGTGTGCCTGTCTATATTTTCCCTGCTGACCAGAAAAGAGGGGAAATAACAACAGCTCTGCCTGGGGGCAAGAAGCTCACGCTTACAATGCGGGACGTGGATATCGAAGCCGTTGAAAAACTTCGGAAAATGAAAGGGATAACTGTGCTCGGACATCCGAACGATGTCAGGGACATAATCAAAAAGCATATTGAAACATCACACACTTTATCAGCATGAACATCCTTTGACATAAATAGTTGTTGATTGCTTTACTTCTTTTTCTTAACTTCATGCATCTTTTTTATTTCATTCTCAGCCGCCTGTAATTTTACTCTGTTATCTTCATATATTTTTGAAATGTTTTCCATCGCCCGCTCAAGTCTCTTTTTGAGAACGACCAGTTCCTGGGTCGAGAGGTTATAATTCGGGGTGTTCTCGATCCACAACTGTTCTACATCTATGAGTGCGTTGATGGCAGCCTTTGTCCTGTTTACTGTGTTCTCATCCATGGGTTGTAATAATACTTTTTCTTAAATTAAACTTTACATAAACCAATAACTTTTTTATGTCAAACCCCATTAAGGAGCATTCGAATGCCATTTAAAATAGTAACTAAAAAAGAGATTGTTCCCACCATCCATATGATGGAGATAAGCGCCCCGCTTGTAGCTAAAAAAGCACAGCCAGGACAGTTCGTGATGCTCAGGATAAATGGAACCGGAGAAAGGATACCCCTGACTATAGCTGATTTTGATAGAGAAAAAGGTACTATTACCATGATATTCCAGGTAGTGGGTAAGACCACATTGCATCTTGCATCCCTGAACGAAGGCGATGAACTTCTGGATTTTATCGGACCTCTTGGGAATCCAGCACATATCTCTGATGTCGGCACTGTGGTAATGGTCGGAGGCGGTGTAGGAGTAGCCCCTGTTTTTCCGCAGGCAAGGGCTTTTGCTGAAGCAGGGAATAAAGTGCTCTCTATCATCGGCGCACGTAGCGCAGCCCTTCTTTTATGGGAAGACAGGATGCGTGAGGTGAGCGATGAACTGTTCATTACAACAGATGATGGAACAAAAGGTCATCATGGCTTTGTGACAGATATCATCAAAAAGCTTCTTGAAGGCGGTAAAAAAATAGACAGGGTCGTCGCGATCGGTCCGCCTGTAATGATGCGGGCTGTTGCAGGCATAACAAGACCTTTTAATGTAAAAACGATAGTCAGTCTAAATTCGATCATGGTCGACGGCACAGGGATGTGCGGGGCGTGCAGGGTGCTTATCGGCAATGAGACAAAGTTCGCATGTGTTGACGGACCTGAATTCGATGCCCATCTTGTGGATTTTACACTGCTGATGAACAGGCTTGCGGCATACCAGCCTGAAGAGAAGATAGCACTTGAAAAATACAAATGCGAAAGGGAGGGATGCATGTGTTAGAGCGGCAGAAGATGCCTGAACAGGACGCAAAGAGCCGAGTCACCAATTTTAATGAAGTGGCTCTGGGTTTTACAGAAGAGCAGGCGAAAAAAGAGGCAAAGCGATGTCTTCAATGCAAGAAACCGCAGTGCATCGAGGGCTGCCCTGTTGAAGTGAAAATACCCGGATTTATAAAATACATGGCTGAGGGGGATTTTGACAGCGCGATAAAGGAAATAAAGACAGCCAATGCGCTTCCTGCCATATGCGGGCGCGTATGCCCTCAGGAAACGCAGTGCGAGGAATGCTGCATATTGAGTAAAAAAGGTGCATCTGTTTCGATAGGCAGACTTGAGCGGTATGTGGCTGACTATGAGCGCAGTAAAGGTATGGAACTCCCGCCTGCGCCAGAACCCACAGGAAAGAAGGTCGCAGTTGTTGGTTCAGGACCTGCGGGTCTCACAGTAGCGGCAGATCTTGCGAGAATGGGGCATTCTGTTACAATTTTTGAAGCGCTCCACGAGGCAGGAGGAGTCCTTACATACGGCATCCCAGAATTTCGGCTTCCGAAAGAGATTGTTCAGGCTGAAGTCGAGTATGTAAAGAAACTCGGAGTGGCGATACTTCTTGATTCTGTCATTGGAAGGCTTGATACTGTGGATGACCTGCTTTCCGAGTTTGATGCTGTGTTCCTGGGAACTGGGGCAGGGCTTCCTGTTTTCCTGAATATCGATGGTGAGAACTTAAACGGGGTATATTCTGCAAATGAATTCCTGACCCGTGTGAACCTCATGAAGTCTTACAGGTTCCCTGAATACGATACACCCATCAAAAAGGGAAAACGCGTGGCAGTAGTAGGCGGAGGCAATGTGGCAATGGATTCAGCCAGATGCGCTATGCGGCTTGGAGCAGACGAGGTCACAATTGTTTACAGGCGCGGGGAAGAGGAGATGCCAGCCCGTGCTGAGGAAATCGCACATGCAAAGGAAGAAGGCATAAAGTTCAGGCTTCTCACAAATCCTGTCAGGCTCATAGGTGATGGAAAGAACTGGATAACACATGTAGAGTGCATCAACATGTACCTGTGCGAACCTGACGAATCAGGCAGATGTAAACCTATGCCTTTAGCCGGCACTGAACATAAAATAGAGGCTGATATTGTGATCATCGCTGTCGGGACATCACCAAACCCGCTTGTGCCCCGCACCACCAAGGGACTTGAGATCACAAAGCATGGCACGATAATAGCCGAGAAGGACGGCGCCACGACAAAGAAGGGCGTCTATGCAGGAGGGGATGCTATCACAGGTTCAGCCACCGTGATAAGCGCAATGGGAGCAGGCAAGAAAGCTGCGCGGGCGATGGATGAGTATTTGAAGTGGGTATGACCGCTTTGCGTTACGCTTTTCAGGTGAATCAAGCGGAACAGTCGAATAAGAAAGAGCGGTTGCCCGCCCTTTCTCTTCTAAGAAATTGTTTCAGAATTGATTTATCCATAGGGATATTCATGCAAATCTGTGCCATCCGTGTTCTTTCAAATTTTATCTAAAGCCATTTGCAAAATATTATATAAATTATGCTGAAGACCATAGTTTAGCCCTTTATATTCCCTATCGGCATCAAACTGACCACCCTCCTTGAAATCCCAGCCATCTCCATGGTATCCACAACCTCTGATATATCCTTATAAGCGAACCCTGCTTCCTCAGCTAAACCTTCCATAGAAACTGATTTGACGATTATTCCTTCTTTTTCCATCTCCTTCTGGAGCACAGCGCCCAGAACCTTCTTCTTTGCTGAAGCCCTGGACATCGTCCTTCCTGAGCCGTGCATTGTAGAGCCAAAGGTCTCCTTCATCGCTTTCTCTGTGCCAACAAGGAAATACGAGCCTGTCTGCATCGAACCTCCGACTATCACAGGCTGCCCAACATTCCTGTAGCGCTCTGGTATCTCCTTCCTGCCAGGACCAAAGCAGCGGGTTGACCCTTTTCTATGGACTATGAGTTCCTTTGTATCACCTGCCTGTTTACAAAGGCTGCATTTGCTGCGCATTTCATGGCTCTGTAGTAGTCCTGTCCCTCAGGAGAGTTAAAAGGAGCATAAGCTAACTCCCTGTCCCTGACAGTAATCCCGTATTTTTTCATGGCAGCATCAAAGATGCGAAGGTAGTCAGTCCCTACCTGATGCCCAAAACCTCTTGAGCCGCAGTGGACCATCACAAGAATCTGGTTCTCAAATATCCCGAACGCTCCTGCTGCATTTTTATAGAATATTTTTTTGGGTGTAGCGACCTGTATCTCAAGATAATGGTTGCCTGAACCAAGCGTACCAAGTTTTGAGAAAGCTGCAACCCCGCCTATGGGAAAGCCATATCCGAGGTGTCCGTCTGGCATACAGTATGCATATTTCTGTATACAAGCATTCCCTCTTTCTCAGTAGCCGGGATTTCCCAGGTGTAATCAGTTATTTTATTTATCTGCATGCTAACCCCTCGTCTATCCACTTATATATCCAGAATTACTCTTGCTTTCCAGTTGTTTCCTGTTTTTTTAACCTCGAACATATGGTAGGTCACTGCCTTCACATCAGACCTGAGCGTGTGCTTTTTTGGGTCGATGGTATCACCGGCTGCCTTAGCTTTAAGTCCATAAACATCGTTTTTTTTGATGGTTACATCAAATCTGCTAAAGAGCATCGCGTCAGTGTCTTTCAGGTAGACCAGCTCTGAGAGCCAGTCAAAGAGAAGACCGTCTAATGATTCATTTTTGAGTTCAATTTCTTTGATTATCCTTGGGCTCACGCTTTTTGTGTCCGCCATCACTTCAAAGGTAGCCACAGCCGCATCTCTAAAGAGTTCTTCAATATTCCTGCTGTCAGCTTCAAAGGCTGCATCGCCTGTCGCAATATTTTCAAGATATCTGTAAGGCATATATTCCTCGATTTCTTTCCTCACTCATTATTTAAATTGGCACGTATCCTTATAAATGTCGCTCATCTGCAATAAAAGAGAAAAATATTTATATACTAAATCCAAACGAGCGTTTGCTATGAATGGATATGGGCTGGGATATTCAAATAGTTCAAAGCCTGTGCATCCGCTAAAAACGGATTGAAGATGGACAAGGTGAAAAATTACCTGTTTAGGGTTTTTAATTTTTTATTTTATCTGTCGTATTCAAACTCGTAAGCACTGTTTTCTAAAATTTGTAAGGATTGGAGACTTGAACTCCTATTTTCTTATCCAGTATCTCTAAGAACTCCTGCTTCGCCCCCCCTGGTATAAAAGCTCCTGCCGCTATATCATGCCCGCCTCCTGCGCCGCCAACCATTTTTGCAGCCTCGCTGATCGCTTCTCCAAGGTTCAGACCCTTTCTGACAAGGTCATAATTCCCCCGCGATGAGACCTTTACTCCGCCTTCGGAATCAGCAAAAGCGATTATAGGCAGGTTCTTGTTATTAACAAACGATGCGCTCATGCCTGCCACTATGCCAACGATGGTTTCCCTGATTTTATTTCCTGAATCAAAATATTGCAGGTTTTTCATTTTTATCAAGCCCATCTCTTTTATGAGATTAAGACCTTCTACCAAGTTCCTTCTGTGCTCATCCAGAAGTGTGGAGGCTTTTTCATAGCACTTTTCACGATCCCCCATACATACAGCAAGCCCTATGTCAGCATGGTCGTAGCGCGCTGTAGCATTAAGGAGAGTGGAATACTCAGATGCATCTCTTACCTCAGTACCTTCGCGTTCTTTCATCAGTGTATAAACTTCACCGATCAACCTCTGGACACTGCAAGCCTGCATCCCGCAGGTCAGACAAAACTGGATGAGAGCAGAGACTATTTGCTGCTTTTCTCCTGATTCTAAATCGATCCACCGCCTCCATTTCTCACCGTGCTGGCGTATACCTATTCTTTTTAAGAATTCTATACTTGCGTCTTCATTTCCCGAAATTCCGGGCAGGTATGGGTCAGAGGAATATTGTAAAAGCTTAAATACTGGACGCGTTTGTTTGCCAAACAGCATCAGGTCTTTCTCATAATGCAGCACACCAGCAACCGTCCCCTCTTCCAGTATCGACCTGTTAATCCCAATCAACTGACCGTGCTTTACATGCTGTAAATCCCCGACCGCACCTACGATTGCAAGGTCTGCGAGGTCTATGTTATTACCAAGCTGTAAAGCCGTAATATAAGTAACTCCAGAACCGCTTATTTCAGTAGCACCGTTTATTCCGAAAAGATGGGGGTTCAGGTGATATTCGTGGGTTCCGCGAGGCTGGTGATGGTCTACAATGACAGCGTCGATCTTTAATGAGTTTATTGCCTCCAGCATCCCGCTTCCAAGGTCTGTAAATAGAACAAGCTCAGGATTCTGGTTCGCTATATCTATGAGTGCAGCCGTGTCAAGCTGTTTGACAAAATGGGTCTCGTACTCAATACCTGCCCGCTCAAGGGCTTTTCCCATGATAGCCCCAGAGGTCAGGCCGTCAGCATCGATATGCGACACCACGAGAATAGAGGAGTGCTTTTTGATGTACTCTGCACACTGTTTGGCTTTTCGTTGTAGGGTCATCAGCATTTTTGTGGTTTTTTGTTTATTTAAACTCATTTGCCAGCGGCGTGAAAGTATTTTTGATTCACCGTTAACTTAAATATGTGTAAGGTAGTTTTGACATAAAACATATATCACAAAGAATACTTTACAGGATGAATCACTTTTTATGCAGCTTGAAAATTTAAGACACGGTACAGAGCTTTTAAAGCGAGGCTTTGCGAAGATGCAGAAAGGTGGGGTGATAATGGATGTCACAACACCGCAGGAAGCACAGATAGCAGAAAGAGCAGGTGCAGTAGCAGTTATGGCTCTCCATGCAGTACCTGCGGATATCAGAAAAGCAGGTGGGGTCGCGAGAATGGCAGACCCTGCGATTGTAGCTGAAATAATTGATGCAGTTACCATACCAGTCATGGCTAAAGCACGAATTGGTCATTTTGTAGAGGCTGAAATCCTTGAAGCGCTCGGCGTTGACATGGTGGATGAGTCTGAAGTGTTGACCCCAGCAGACGAGATGTTCCATATCGACAAGACAGGGTTCACAATTCCTTTTGTATGCGGCGCCCGCGACCTTGGCGAGGCACTTCGCAGGATAAATGAAGGCGCTGCCATGATACGGACAAAAGGCGAAGCAGGAACCGGAGATGTGAAAGAAGCAGTCAGACATATGCGTGCCATCATGGGTTCGATACGCGAGCTTAAAGGCAAAAGTTCAGAAGAACTCATCTCTGCGGCACGGAAAATAGAAGCTCCTATCGAGCTTGTTAAAGAGACTGCTGAACTTCAGAGATTACCAGTGGTGAATTTTGCAGCAGGCGGTATTGCAACACCTGCTGACGCTGCTCTGATGATGCGCCTTGGTGCTGACGGTGTTTTTGTGGGTTCAGGCATATTCAAAGCTGAGAACCCTGAAAAAATGGCTTCGGCTATTGTTAAGGCTGTGAACAACTATGATAATCCAGCTGTACTTGCTGAGATTTCAAAAGGGCTTGGTGAAGCTATGAAAGGGATTGATATCAGGAGTCTTACTGAAAAGGAAGTGCTACAGGCGCGAGGGTGGTAGTGAGCGAGGCTGTGGGACAGAATCAATTAAGAGCTTATCTAGATAAATCATCAATTGAACAAAAGAAATACTTTATAATCCTTGGTTACAATATAACCATTAATAAAAAACTATGAAAGCAGTAATTCTTGCAGCAGGAGAAGGTTTGCGTTGCAGTCCACTCACCCTGACCCGTTCAAAAGTGATGCTACCTGTTGCAAATAAGCCTTTACTTGAGCATATCATAAATGCAGTAGTTCAAAACAGCATCGAAGAAGTAATCTTAGTTGTAGGATATAAAAAAGAACGGATAATGGATTATTTTGGTGATGGTGTAAATTTTGGAGTAAAAATTGGCTACGTCTTCCAGGAAGCCCAGCTTGGCACAGCTCATGCTGTGAAACAGGCACAGGACTTTGTAGAGCGAGATTTTTTAGTCCTGAACGGCGATAACTTGGTTGATGCAAACACAATTAAAGACCTTTTATCATCCCAGCGCGGCGAAATTACTCTCCTTGCAGTGGAGAGGGAGCAGACCACTGGCTATGGCGTTGTTATTTCAGAAAACGGCAGGGTTAAAAAAATACTGGAAAAGCCAAAAGAAGCTATAAGCCATTTTGTAAATGCTGGAGCTTACATATTTTCACCTGAGATTTTTGATGAGATAAAAAAGACGCAGATTTCAGAAACAGGGGAATATGCAATCACAGACGTAATAGAAGCGATAATCCAGAACGGAAAGGACGTAAGAATGGTAGAATCGAAGTCCATGTGGATAGACGCTGTTCACTCATGGGACTTCCTTAAAGCTAATGCCGTCATACTTGAGAAATGTCGAAATGAAATATCTGGCATTGTTGAAAACGGCGCTACAATAAAAGGGAATGTGGTCGTAGGAGATAACAGCATTGTTCGTACGGGATGCTATATAGTCGGACCTGTTATTATAGGGAAAAACTGTGATATAGGACCCAATGCTGTCATTTTACCCTCAACTGCAATAGGGGATAATACATCGATTGATTCCTCGGTCGAGATACAGAATAGCATACTTATGAATGATGTGCGCGTGGGGAGCAACTCTTACATATCCAATTCCATAATCGGAGCCAACAATAACATAGGACCGCATTTCTCAACAGAGGTAGAGCGAAACCTTATGATCGTGATGAAAGGGATATTGCATCATGCAGAGCTGCTTGGGACTGTTATAGGGGACGATAACATCATAGCTAACCGTGTTTTAATCAAAGCCGGGAAGATGATAGCAAACAACTGTACTGTCGAGGGAGGGGTGAGCGTGCAAAAAGATATCCTACCAGGTTCTATCGTGGTCTGATATGTGCGGCATTGTAGGATACAGCGGCAGGAGGCAGGCGGCTTCGATACTTATCGATTCCCTGAAAAGATTAGAATACAGGGGGTATGATTCAGCAGGAATTGCGATTTTCAACAACAGCACCCTTGAAGTGTATAAAGATAAAGGCAGGATCCTTGATGTAGAAGCAACCCTTCCAGGCATCGATGGCACGATCGGAATAGGGCATACACGGTGGGCAACCCATGGCAAACCCAATAAAGTAAATGCTCATCCTCATACCTCTGGAAATATCGCTCTTGTCCATAATGGTATTATTGAAAACTATCAGCAACTGAAAGATAGACTCTCACTGTCAGGATATGTTTTTGTGTCAGAAACAGACACAGAAGCTCTGGTGCACCTCATAAATTATTATTATAAAAATGACCTTACGGATGCAGTCATATCAGCTCTTAAAGATATCAAAGGTTCGTATGCGATTGCTGTACTCTCCGGTTCTGAATTAGTTGCAGCAAGAAAGGACAGCCCGCTCATAATAGGAATAGGCGATGGTGAGAATTTTATAGCCTCTGATGTGCCCGCTATTTTAAAGTACACACGGAAGGTGGTATTTTTAGATGACATGGAGGTTGCTTCAGTCACCCCACAGGGTGTATCTTTCTTTGATACTAATAAACGGCGGATCGAAAAAACTATAAGTATCATTGACTGGGACATGGAAGCTGCCGAAAAATCAGGGTATGAGCACTTTATGCTAAAGGAGATACATGAACAGCCGAGAGCACTTCATGAGACTTTTGCAGGCAGAATATCTGAATTGGAGGGCAATATTTCCTTAGACGGCATGAATCTGACAGAAGCGCAGGTCAGGGAAATATCCAGAATAAGCATCATTGCATGCGGCACTTCTTTTAATGCGAGTTTGCTTGGAAAATACCTGTTTGAGCAGTTTGCACGTGTCCATGTTGACGTTGAGATTGCATCAGAATTCAGGTATTCCCATTCATCCCCAGGGTCGTTAGCTATTGCGATATCCCAATCTGGAGAGACAGCAGATACGCTTGCTGCGCTGCGTGAAGCGAAAAGTTTCGGATGCAGAACCATGGCGGTTACAAACGTGATGGGAAGTACCATTACAAGAGAAGTTGATGGCGTTATATACACAAGATCAGGTCCTGAGATAGGAGTTGCTGCTACAAAGACGTTCATGTCTCAGCTTGGCGTGCTGTATCTTCTTGCTCTTTATTTCGGCAGGAGCAGGGGAAATATCAGCTCAGACCTTATGAAGCGTATGCTTTCGGCTCTGAAGCAGATACCTGCCCAGATAACGCGCATTCTCAGCAACAAAGAACAGATACAGGATTATGCTGAAGCTTTTTCATCGTCCAGGGATTTTTTCTTCATTGGACGTACCTTTAATTACCCGATTGCGCTTGAGGGGGCGTTGAAGCTCAAAGAGATTTCCTACATCCATGCAGAAGGCTACGCTGCGGGCGAATTAAAGCATGGTCCTCTCGCACTGATTACAAAAAACACACCCATCGTTGCAATAGCCACACGAGGGCTGACCTACGATAAAATTGCCAATAATATCAAAGAAGTAAAAGCCAGAGATGCTCCTGTCCTTGCCATCGCAGATGAAAAAGATAAAGAGATGGAAAAATATGTGGACGCTGTGATGCGGATTCCTGTAACTGAGGATATACTTGCACCAATGCTGTCAACAGTTGTGGTGCAGCTGCTCTCGTATTATATAGCAAAAGCCCGCGACTGCCCCATAGACCAGCCGAGGAACCTTGCCAAGAGCGTCACTGTGGAGTGATTAATGTTTGAAAATACCGAATTTTCAAAGTTTGGTTCATCAGGAATAAGGGGTATTGCAAACACAGAGATAACCCCCAATCTTGCACTTAATTTCGGGCTTGCAGTTGGAAGTGCATATCATGAGGTAATAATAGGACATGACCCGAGGATAAGCGGTAAGATGATTGAAAACGCAATAATCGCAGGCTTACTTTCAACAGGAAGTAAAGTAACTGAAACAGGAATGGTTCCAACTCCGACACTTGCTCTTGCTTCAAAGGATTATGACTGCGGCGTTATGATCACAGCATCCCATAACCCTGCTGAGTACATTGGGATGAAAATTTTTAAAAAAGGCAGATCATTCGATACAGAAGAACAAAAAGAGATAGAAGAGATTTTGAAAAAAAAGACGTTCGGGTGTGCGAGCTGGGAAAGAACAGGCAGTTTGAGCGTTATTGGAACCGCTTTAAAAGAACACAGCGATATTATATTGAAAAATACTAAAAGTGCGAACTTAAAGGTGGTGGTTGACTGCGGATGCGGTGCAGCCTCTGTGCTCACACCCTATGTCTTGAGGGATATGGGGTGCAATGTCATGACTTTAAACTCCCAACCAGATGGGCACTTCCCTGGAAGAGAACCTGAACCAGTTGAAGAGAATCTCAGCCTGCTTAAAAGTGTGGTCAAAGAAGTGGGTGCTGACCTTGGTATAGCCCATGATGGAGATGCTGACAGGATGATGGCTGTGGATAATCATGGATGCTTTGTCAGCGGGGATAAGATGCTGGCTTTTTTTGCAGTCCGTGAAGCCAGAAAAGCCATAGCAGTTCCTGTAGATGCTTCAAGGGTCGTTGATGACCAGCTCAGCGGAATAAAAATCTCACGAACAAAGGTGGGAGATGTGTATGTTGCAGAGGAGCTGAATAAAATAGATGGGGAGTTCGGCGGTGAAGCTTCAGGCGCATGGATTTTCCCAAAGATCTCTTTATGTCCAGACGGCATATATGCAGCTTCGAGGCTTGTTGAGATAATAGAGACTGAGGGGGACTTCAGCACACTTCTTGAATCCATACCCGAATACCCTGTAAAAAGAGGCGCTTTTCCATGTTCAGATAAAAAGAAAGTAATGTCTGAAGTTGCCCGGGAACTTGGAAAGCTTGGTGACCTCAATACCCTTGACGGCGTCAGGGTAGACCTTGAAGAAGGCTGGATACTTGTAAGACCAAGCGGCACAGAGCCCAAAATTAGAATAACGGTAGAATCAAAGAACAGGTGTGATGAACTATACAGCATGGCATCTGAAATTGTGAGGAGAGCAATTTCGTGAAGGCTGTCATCCTTGCAGCAGGAAAAGGAACAAGAATGGGTCCGCTTACTGAGAATAGACCCAAGGTAATGCTGCCAGTTGCGAACAAACCGCTCCTTCAGCATATAATCGTGACCATGAGAGATGCAGGTATCAGGGAATTTTTGATAGTTATTGGATACCATAAAGAAAAGATAACAGAATATTTTAAAGATGGCTCAGAGCTTGGTGTGATTATAGAATACATCGAGCAGAAGTCTCAAAAAGGAACTGCTGATGCCCTGGCAGTTGCGGGAAATAGTATGGGGAAAGCCCGTTTCCTTGTAACTAATGGTGATGTACTTGCAGGTATTTCTGATATTAAAAAAATCTGCAGTGCAGGAGGAGATGTGGTCATAGCAGCAAAAAAAGTAGCGAATCCAGAAGATTACGGCATACTGTATGTTAAAGGGAAAAGGGTAGAAAAAATAATTGAAAAACCAAAAGAATCAGCATCTAACCTTGCAAATGCCGGTATCTATGTCTTTTCGCCAGCGATTTTTGATGCTATCGCTCATACAAATCCATCCCAGCGTGGAGAATATGAGATTACAGATTCTATTCAGTTGCTGATCGATTCTGGAAAAGAATCTGGTTACGTGCTGCTTGAAAAATGGCAGGATATAGGATTTCCATGGCATCTGCTTGAAGCTAATGAGGCTATGCTGAAGGATAGAAAGGAATGGAATATACAGGGTGAAGTTGAACCTTACGCTACCTTAAAAGGGCATGTTTCAGCTGGCGAAGGTACAATCATAAGAAGCGGTACTTATATAGAAGGACCTGTGCTCATTGGAAAGAAATGCGACATAGGGCCAAATTGTTATATCAGACCTTTTACCAGTATCGGAGATGGTGTAAGGATAGGGAATGCAGTCGAGGTGAAAAACAGCATCATAATGAGTGGAACACACATCGGGCATTTGAGCTATGTGGGAGATAGCATCATTGGAGAAAGGTGCAACTTTGGAGCTGGCACAAAGATAGCAAATCTGAGGCATGACGGCAGACCTGTGCTGGTGGAGCTTGGTAAGAAGAAATTCAATTCTGGCAGGAGAAAATTGGGCGTGATAATGGGGGACGATGTGCATACTGGTATAAACAGCATGATAAATGTGGGTGCCTCAGTTACAAGCGGAGCATACATCAATCCTGGTGAGTTTATCAGAGGGGTTTTGGGGCACAAACCATAAATGATATATTTATATTGCATGACTATAGTATAGCTTCTAACAGATAATGCGGCTGTGGTCCAGCGGTTATGACAGGGGCTTCCCAACCCTTTTCGCAGGCAAGAAAGGAGGGAAACAGCCTCTAACCCGGGTTCGAATCCCGGCAGCCGCATCTAATTACAAGTTCTATTCGCTCCCTTTCAGGAATACTTTCACTTTGCTCTCAGAAGGCTTAAGAGAACAGAACGGACAGAGAAATGGTTTGTATGTCTATCTAAATAATCATAGATAAAATCAAGGCTTCTCATGTGGCTTTTTATGAGAAGCAATTCAACCTCTTTCTCAAGCAATTTCTTATTTTCGAGCATTTCTTTGAGCTTGTTCATATCATTACCATTTGGATTATTCACTACGCTCCAACCTATGGCAGAATATTGATCAATCCATTTTTTAAGCAGTTCATTTTCAACTTTTTTGCGGGATTCATTCATATTTTGCTGAATACGTCCACCTTTGTGAATGATTTCCTCCACAAGCAAATCTTTGCAATCTACAAGAAATGAAATTTGTGCCTCAAAAATCAAACGGGTTTGAATTGGGAGAGCTTCATCAGACTTGATCGAACTCACGTGATTCTGAAGCACTTTAACTCTATCTTTAATTCGTGAATACCAGGAATAAGGTTCCGTGTCTATGTACATTCGATAGAACCATCTGTCAGCTTCTCGAAATCTCTCATAAATTCCTTCTATGTCCACACCTCCAAAAGTCTTCAGTTCGCTAAATGTAAAAACGTTGGTTAAAGATGACCGTGCAAGTGGAAAGTTATACTCGTTAGAGATTTTGATCTCATTGGCGTATAACCATTTGAACTCATTGGGAACATTGGAAAACAATTGTTTCGTGCACCGCCTGGCTGCACGATAAAAAGTTGTTTTTGGACTGACCGTGAGTCCTTTACAAGATCGAATGCTGTTGACTTCATCCAATATGTCCTTTTTCAAGATAAGTGGATTTGACTTGAGACATTGGTTAATTATAAAGAGATCTTCTAATGTCACTGTTGTTGGATGTTGTCCCAAATATTTCAATTCAGCAAAATTTTGATCTATCTGTGCCCAGCGATTTATCCTCTTTTTCAAGCCCACTCTTGTAACCAATAGCTTCTTTGCAAATTCTGTTACGTCACGACCTGTATATCCACCAGTTTCATCTTGTTTTTGCTTGAGAAAATCAAAAACTTCATCACGGTTGATTCGCATAAATAATCCAAACGATATAGCAGTAATCTATTAATAAATTCTTCTATGAAGTTTCGAGTGTGGGAATTAACCCGATATAAAGGTAGTCTGTTATTGATGAGAGGGAGATCCTGAGTTCCTACTTTTCAAAAATCTTATCGTACACTTCACTCCACGAAAGCTGCGAGCCCGCTGCCACAAACATGGCACATGCTATAGTCTCAGCTATTTGCTCATCGGATGCGCCGTGTTTCTTTGCACGCTCTGCATGTATCTCGGTGCAACGCTCGCATCTCATAAGCACAGATGCAGCTACAGATATGAGTTCTTTCGTGCGCTGGTCGAGAGCACTTTCTTTGTAGACCGCATTTCTTAACTCAGAAAATGCCTTTGCGACCTCTGGTGTTTTTTCATTGAACCATGACAAATTTTATACCTCCTGAATTAATTTTTGATCGAACCACATCGAGCCTGCCCTTCTTGCGACATGAACCAGTCCCAGCATCACAGGCACCTCGATGAGCGGCCCTACAACAGCAGCAAACGCCTGACCTGAGCCTATCCCGAACACTGCTACCGCCACAGCAATAGCGAGCTCAAAATTGTTGCTTGCCGCAGTGAATGCCAGTGTTGTGGAATGACTGTAGGGAAAGCCAAGTTTGTAGGACATGAAAAAGGACAGGGCGAACATTATGGAGAAATATGCAAGAAGCGGAATCGCTATCCTGAAGACATGCCATGGAAGTGCCACGATGTACTCTCCCTTTAAAGAGAACATAACTACGATTGTAAAAAGCAATCCTGCCAGTGCTGTTGGGCCGAGTTTTCGCATAAATACGACATCATACCATTCCTTCCCTTTCTTTTGCAGCAAAACATATCGTGTTATTATGCCTGCGATGAATGGAATGCCAAGATAGATGAAAACTGCTTTAGCGACCTGCTCAATCGATATATCTACGACCGCTCCTGCTGAAGTGCCGCCTATCCACGTG
>JAWOKW010000146.1:0-2690 GCA_033854095.1 Candidatus Methanoperedens sp.
GCTGTTTTCCCACTTCTCCCTGGAGAGCTGCTCTTCCCTGTGCGTTATGAGCTTTACCATAGGGACCGTACTTCAGTTCGCAGGAGTGGCCGCACCCGCACCCGCAACCACAGCGGCAGGGTACATAGTGAGCTACCTCACGCTAAAGCTGTGAAGCTTCCTGGCTCATAGACCGAACTTGCTTTGATGTATGGGATACTATTGAGGTATCCCAGGGACATTAAAGTAGAGGATTCAATCCCCGCAGGCGTTAGTGTTAATGTTAATTCCCTACAGTCCATAGGTACTGCGTAGGTACTGCGTCTTTAATGCGTCTCGTTCTCATCTCGGTTCGGCTTTACAGAGTTCCAAGCTGAGAACGAATTGTAATTGTATTCCAAGACCATCTGAGCCTGAAGGTAAACGACCTGATGATAGGATTGTTACTTTTGAATATATATCTAAACCAAGCGGAGTGAAAGTGATTGCAAAGAGTTCGCTGTATCCCCATGCTGAAGCAAGGAGTTTTAGCTCACCCTTTGAATCTGCTGTCTATTAAACGTCATCTCTCTTGATCCATAGAAGATATAATGCCAACAGGGAATAGTATCAAAATAGTAAACTACTTATATATTTGTTTACTATTTTGATACAAGATGAATTACGACCTTTCAGCGCTAGAACTCCGCATAATAAGTCTTCTTGATACTTCGCTCTCTATTAGCGAGCTATCAGAAAAAACTGGTATCACTAAGGGCTATATCTCAAGAGCTGTAGCATCTTTAAAGGATAAAGGATTTGTGGAAACTTCAAAGAGAGGAATAACAAAGAAAGTAGCGCTATCCAGCAATCTGCATGCAGCAAGGCTCAAGTCTCTTCTCCATAATCGCAGCTATATGCCCCTTGAAGAACTTTTGCAGGGATTGGCAATTCAGATTCTGGCTGTTTTGGCCTGTGGGAGTGCTGATTTTACCCATTTACGGGAAGAGAGCGGAGTATCAAAGGCAACCCTCCAGCGCTGGATCAAAAAATTTAGAGAACATGCGATGCTGCTTTCACGGGATGGTGAATATGAGCTCCCGCAGGACCTCAAGGATATAAGAGAGTTTTTGGAGTATTATTGTTCATATTTTGCAGTATCCACATTGAAGGAAATATCACCAGCAGGCAACTTTATAGCCGCAAAAGGCTTTGAATTCCTTTTCTCCCTGAGAGAGGAGATTATGCATGAAAATGTGAGGCCAACTGGATTGACCTCAATATCTGAAGATATCCCGCTTATACTCGCTGAAAATTATTATTTCTATGCTTCTAGAACGCTATCCAGAGAAGAGATAGCAGTACACGCTATTGTTGCTGATCCGCGCAGCAAAAGGAACCTCACCTATGTTATGATGTATATCTTGAAGGCAAAACTCGACATGGCTATTTTTCTTAAAATAGCAAAGCGATACAGAATGGAAGACATTGCCGGGAATGTGTTGAAACTGTTAAATACATGGGAACAACCAGAGGAGCCGTATATGCCCGATCCAGCATACGTCAGAGAGAAACTGAAGGAGTATAATATACAATGGCAAAAGTAAAGTTTGATGAAAAATACGTATTTGCTGAGCTTGAAAAAATCGGTGATGCCTTAACTTCGCCTGTTACCCTTTATCTTATAGGCGGCGCAGCAATGATTAAATATGGCTTGAAAGCTTCAACGAAGGACATTGATGTTTTACTCTCTACCCGTGAAGAGACAGCAGAGCTGATCCAGGCGCTTTTAAAATCAGGATATAATACAATCCAAACCGATAGGCTTGGTGCCGAATATCAAGAGATGCTGGCTACACAGATCCTTGAAAATGAAGATGGGTTCAGATGGGATATATTTCATGAATATGTATGCAAAAAACTCAGATTGTCAACAGGGATAATCGAACGGTCAAAAATTTTTTTTAAATCAAGGCTGCTGATACTCAGATTAATCTCGAAAGAAGATGTCTTCCTTTTTAAGACGGTTACAGAACGAGACGATGATGAGGCGGATTTATTGCTCCTGGCAAGATCAAATGTCGATTGGGAGCTTGTAATGCAAGAATGCATGAGCCAGTCGAGAGAAGATCTCAAGTGCGAAGTAGACTTGTCCGATAAATTAGATAAGCTTGGAGCAACTTATGGCCTTGAGACTCCAATATACGATCGCATTTCACAGGCTGCCCGAATTGGAATGGAAAAATGGTTTGAGGAACAAATTATCAAGGAGCTTAAAATATCTCCAAGAACTGCGGAAGAGATGCTTGTAAGATTCAAATGCGATAGAGAGATTTTAATGCCCTCTCTGGTTAGCCTGGAAAAAATGGGCAGAATAGAAAAAGTAAATGGTAAATATATACTAAAGGAATAACAATAAATCGTCACACGATATTATAGGAATCTCTATGAAAACTCTCGAAGTAAAGCAGCTTGATAAGGGGATCGAGCTACTTGGCAGAATAGATTATAAATTTGGCTTAATAGCTGATTCCCAGAATAAATTGGTGGAAGGGCAAAATCTATTAATAAAAAGCCAGAGCAAATTAATGGAAGGGCAGAACAAACTAGTGTCACGTCAATAATGTAAAGTCGTAAGATATATATGATATATTCTTCATAATGTCTAAAAAATGAATTATGAAGAAATATATTGTAACACTTTCTAAAGAAGAACGAGATACCCTTCGCGA
>JAWOKW010000147.1:0-17382 GCA_033854095.1 Candidatus Methanoperedens sp.
AACCGAGTACGGCCCCATGTCAAAGGATATATGCTCTGTTATCGAAATCCGGGAGCCTTTTATTGAGCCAATGCTCCATCCCCAGTTCCCTACAAAGGAAATGCATGTGAAAGAATATTTAAAGCAGTGGGAGAGGGGTTATGACTGGAAAAAACAGGGTTTTGAGTATAACTATATGGACAGGCTGATAAACTATCCGTCGCGCGGCAGTGACGTAGACCAGCTAAAAGCGATATGTGAGATGTTGCCGCAGGGCGTCTCACGCAGGCGCCAGGCAGTCACATGGATACCTGAGCGCGACCTTTTTGTGAAAGAAGACCAGCCCTGCCTTCAGAGGCTGTGGTTTCGGAACATTGGAGAAGGCAATGTAGAGATGCACTGTATGTGGAGGTCGCGAGACCTGTATGCCGCATGGAACAGCAATATGATAGGACTGCTCACGATGGTAAATAGAGAACTCCTCCAACCCAACGTTCTCACGCTAGTTAAGGTCGTGGATTTCTGCAACTCGCTGCATATCTATGAAGCTGACTGGGATGCAGCATCAAAGGTAAAGCCGCTGCCGAAAAACCCGCAGGCAATGAGGTATTAAATCCAAAAAAAGAAAAGTAGAGAAATAAGTGTTACGGACTGATAGAGATTATTTCTTGGCTGGTTCTGCTGGCTTTGGCTTATCTTTGGGTTTCTTTTCCTTTTTTGCCATGAATCGAACGCCTCCTGACATCATAGATGTCAGAGACTCTATAATGTTTTTTTAGGATATAAATCTTTATTCTGGAATCCAAACATATAAGTTATTTTTATGCATTCAGCATGGTGTGTTATACTATCTGCCTTACGGTAAAAAGGAAGTTTCTGTCAATATACCTGCAAAGTACAGCGTCAGGATATTAAAACCTGATAATGCGCCTGCTGTCCCTGATGAAATAAACAAGATAGAAAGAGCGATTAAAGCTCCAATACACAGCAAATGTTTATCAGAAATTGCTCGCGGGGGTAAAAAAGCTGTGATCATCGTAAACGATATAACGCGCCCAACGCCAACCGATAGGCTTGTGCCTCCACTGATTTCAGAACTGAAAGCAGGCGGGGTTGAAGACGTGACAATCGTGTTCGGGCTCGGCATCCACAGGAAACAAACAGAGGAAGAAAAACGACTCCTATTAAAGGGACTGTACGGCAGGATAAGAAGCATTGAGCATGATACAGACGATTGCGTTTATCTCGGCACTACTTCACGCTTCACACCAGTAGAGGTATTCAGACCTGTTGTGGATGCTGATATCGTGATATGCACAGGTAGCATTGAGTTGCATTATTATGCAGGTTACTCAGGCGGTGCAAAATCTATACTTCCTGCAATTTCATCAAAAAGGAGCATTGATGCGAATCACTCCCTTATGCTTGATCCATGCTCCTGTGCTGGAAGGCTTGACAGCCCTGTAAGGGAAGATATTGAAGAGGCAGGTTCTATTCTGGGCATAGACTTTATCTTGAATGTGGTATTGAACGAGAAAAAAGAGATTGTCTATGCAGTAGCAGGTGATTACATAGAAGCGCATAAAACAGGTGCAGCTTTTCTTGATAAACTATCCAGAATTGAGGTCGAACCTGCTGATATTATACTAGTTTCCCCGGGTGGATCGCCAAAGGATATCAATATATACCAGTCTCATAAGGCACTTGAACATGCTAAGAACGCAGTCAAGGATGGAGGCACGATAATCCTTGTTGCAGAATGCGGGGAAGGATACGGGAACAGTGTTTTCGAAGAATGGCTGGGTTTTGACCGTGATAGTGCGATAGAGCGGTTTAAATCTGGATTCGTCATGGGTGGACATAAAGCTGCGCTTATTGCGGCTCTTGCAAAAAAGGTTGATCTGTACCTTGTATCATCCTTACCTGATGAGATAGTCAGAAAAGCGTATTTTATCCCTGCGACTTTAGAAAAGGCTGTAGATACCGCGCTTCTGAAACATGGAGAACGAGCAAAAATTATCATGATACCATATGGGGGTTCTACGCTGGGTATCGGCAAAAGATGATGCGGAAAGTATATTAAACAATCTAACATAGTAGTATAAGCTTCTTTTAACTCAATAACAGGTGAATGAAATTCCATCTGGTACATGGATGCGGGAAGTTAAAATCAAAGAAAGGTAATAAAATGGAAATGACTGCTACAAATTTCAATATAAAAGACCTGACAGAAAGTTCAAAAAACGTCAACGTGACAGCTAAGGTGATCGAAATTGGAGAGACAAAGGAGATACAATCCAAATTCGGGAGTAAACATGTCTGTGAAGTAAAAATCGCTGACGCCACAGGCAGTATTTTACTTTCCTTATGGGATGACCAGATCGGAAAAATAGCTGCTGGCGATACGATATCAATCCAGAACGGTTATATTTCGGTTGTCAGAAACTCGATGAGGTTGAACATCGGAAAATATGGAAAAATGCTTTTATCTGAAGAGGCGCTCGGAGAGGTCAATACTGAAACCAATGTTTCAGATAAACATGTCGAGCAGCCTGAGCGACCAAGGCGCAGCGGCGGATTCAGAAGCGGAGGTGGAGGCTATGGCAGCATGTACGGCAGTGGCGAACCGCGCGGAGGCTTTGGTGGATTCGGGCGCGGGCGCAGAGATTCACGAAAAGACAGCGGAGGTCGCAGAAGAAGATAAATTTCTTCTTTTTTCTGTTACGGAAGAATTCCGAGTATCCTGAGGGCAAAGTATGCTGCATTTTCACCGTTGTCTATTCCCATGCATGCGACGGGCACGCCGCGCGGCATCTGGACTATGGATAAGAGAGCATCCAGACCTCCGAGTTTTGAACTTACAGGTACGCCGATGACAGGTTTTTTTGTGCGCGAGGCAATCACACCGGGAAGGGCTGCTGATAATCCAGCAATCGCTATAAAGAGCTCTGCATTACTTTGTGATATGTAACTTTCAAGTTCTACTGGATTTCGATGTGCTGATAGAACACGTATCTCATGCTCTACACCTGCTTCTTCAAGCACTTTTGCCGTGCGCTCTGCGATGTACATGTCTGATTCTGAACCTATGATTATTGCTATAGTTACCATGCTTCATTAATGATCTTTTTATTTCATAACATTTATGTAATAAGAAGCGAATAGAACAGTTATTATGAGTTATCTATACACAGCATTTGGCATCGTGTGGCTCGTCTTTATCATATATATCCTGAACCTGTTCAGACTTAGAAAAGCCTTGAACAATGAGTTAAGTGTCTTAAAAAGTATAAAACAATGAGCATAGAGACGATCCTGAATTACAGGAATATCGCCGTAGTAGGCATATCTGATAATCCTGAGCGTGCTGGTTATTATGTGCCAGAATTCCTGTCTGCTTATGGATACAATATCATCCCTGTTAACCCGAATCTGACAGAGTGGGGAGGGAAAAAATGCTATCCAGACCTTCTATCCATACCTCTAAAAGTGGATATTGTGTATATCTTCAGGCGTTCCGAGGCTGTAATGCCTTTTGTTGACGACGCGATCAGAATAAAAGCTAAGGTCATCTGGATGCCTCTTGGCGTCATGAATGAAGAGGCTGCGGCAAAAGCCCGTGCTGCAGGTATTGAAGTTGTAATGGACAGGTGCATGAAAATAGAATATAGCCAGCTAAAATTTTAGTCCACCTCCGGGATACGCTTATATAGAGTCAAGCTCCTAAAGTAAAATGGGGAATAGATATGAAATATGATACATTAGCATCAAAAGAAATAGTCGAGAAAACGATGAAAGCGCTGAGATCACGCGGTATCAATGCTGAATTTGTGAACACGAAGGAAGATGCGTTCAATAGATTGAAAAAATTAATTCCTGCCGGCGCAGAGGTCATGACAGGGGGTTCAACAACGCTTGAACAGATCGGTTTTACGGCGTTGCTCAAATCAGGAAACCATCCGTGGAAGAATCTAAAAGATAAAATCTTAGCAGAAAAGGATCCAGCCAAGCAGATGGAGCTTCGCAAGAAGAGCGTAACCGCAGAGTACATGATTGGCAGTGTGCATGCTGTTGTTGAGACAGGTGAGGTACTGGTCGTTAACTTCACAGGCAGTTCAATCCCTGCATACTCATTCTCTTCAGATAATGTCATATGGGTTGCAGGGACACAAAAAATCGTTCCCACAGTAGAAGAAGGATTCAAACGTCTTCGTGAATATTGTTTACCGTTAGAAGACAAGAGAATGAAAAGCATTGGATATCCGGGAAGCGGAATTGGAAAATTTTTGCTCTTTGAAAGAGAAGTAAATGAGAACAGAAGAATAACCCTTATTTTCGTAAATGAGAAGCTTGGGTTTTAATTTTCAAATACCTGAACGCCGCAGAACTGTATGGATTCGTGCTTTCAGTTCGTTAAGATTAAAAGGCTTTGTAATATAACCATCCGCCCCTGTCTCAAGCCCTTCAATCTTATTGTTTATTTCATCTTTTGCGGTTAACATAATGATTGGGATCAATTCGGTCTGCTTATCAGTTTTCAACCTGCTGCACACTTCATAACCATTCAATCCAGGCAGGATGATATCCAGCAATATTAAATCCGGGTTCTCAGTATGCGCTTTTTTGATCGCCTCGTAGCCATCGTATGCCTCGACCACATTGTAGTTATCTGACTCAAGAGACATTTTCAATGGAACTAATGCATCCCTCTCGTCATCTACAACTAATATTTTGACACGTGTATCTGCCAAACGATTAATGCGTTTTTTTACCTCTTCAGTTTCCAGTCCAAGTCCCTGAGCTATCTCCGAATCCGTAATGTCTGGTTTTTGTTTGATCAGTTCAAGTATCTGACTGTCGATTATATTCGGCGTCATATTTAACTCTTATTTAAATTCACTTCTACTTAGCATTATCGGATAGTCCAGTGTTATAATCAAGTTTACATAAATTTGATTATTTTTAGTCAAACATTGTGAAAAAAGGAAAGGTTATAAATGATTAAAGACAATACTATACCGATATTAAAAATGGGTTATCTTGAAAGTATATTTGGAAGAAATGCTCAGTCAACGGTATTGGAATATCTCATCAAAAAAAAAGGCGATTTCACCTACTTATCAGGGATCGCTGAGGATACAGGATTATCTCACTCAAGCGTGGGCAGGGTAATAGACCCGCTTATTAAAAATAATATTGTGCTAGAAAAGAAACTTGGAAAACAGATAAGAACATTCATCATAAATGAAGAGGACACTCGCGCAAGGCTGATAATAAAATTTTATTATGATTTAAAGTCATTAGATAATGGAAAGGAACCTAAATGAATATGTATGTTCCGAGCTAAATCCTCTCTGTATCTTCACTTCCACACTGCGGACAGGGTATCGGTACAAAATTCGGGTCCGCCTCGAATTCAAAGCTGCAAACTCTACATCTAAAGAACACAGCGGACTGGTTTACTTCCTCCATAGTTCCTTTACCTTTTCTGGTAGTCTCTTCTCGATTACTTCAACGAAAGCATCAAAATCCCCCTCAGCTAACGAACGGACGTCCTCTTCCTGGCATAAAATCAATTCCAGAAGATAATTTAGCTCGTCGTCATCCAGACTGTTGAGCCTTGCTGCGAAATCCTGCGGGGATTCTGAGAAACGGTGGGACACGGGAAGCAGGATGAATTTATAATCATGTCCTGGCGCAGGACCTGTTGCGCCTTTAAGTTCAGGGGCGAGCTTTGCAAGAATTTTTATATCCAGTTCATTGAATTGTCTCATGATACTATCCTCCTTAGTAAGCTTTATTAATACGTTTGTTTATATCAGCATTTAGTGAAAGCATTGATTGTTGATAGGGGAACTTTTTATAGAGGACAGCTTAAATTTAATGTTGCATATAGAAACTATTAAATACTAAAATGCCTGAAAATTACATTTTGGAGGATTAAACTTGAAGTATTGTGTTGACTGCAGATACTTCTCAACAAAAGTAAAAGGAAGCAATAGAGAACAATACGACGGCTCATGCACGTTGATTAAAAAAAATGTGTATGAAACCAATCGTGGATGCAAGGATTTCAGAGAAGAGCGATTCTAGGCGCAATTGATCCAGATATTGGCGATTGCTATTTTTATATTTACTTATGTACTCATAGTTGTAAAACCGAATAAGATCAACGAAGCCCATGCTGCTCTAATCGGTGCAGCGTTTACTATTGTTTTTTTGCTCAAACCGTATCATGTACTTGAGGCGCTCGGTATTTCGACGCCGGATACGCCAGTGCCTCTTGTGACCACATGGAATGTTGTCATAATACTTGCGACATTAATGGTGATCTCAACACTTCTTGATGATTACGGCTTCTTTGAGTACTGCGCGTCCCGTGCGATAAACTCATCAAGAAGCAGTGGAAAGCAGCTTTTTTTATACACATACCTTGTGGTCTCGATAATATCGCTTTTTGCAGGCAATGATGTGGTTATCCTGACCACAACTCCTATTATCCTTATCTTTTGCAAGAACGCTGGAATTAACCCAAAACCCTATATGTATGCCTCTTTTTTTGCAGCTAACACGTTTTCAATGCCGCTGTATATAGGAAATCTCACCAATATCCTTATAGGTGACAGTTTCAGGCTTGATTACTTTGGTTTCACAAAATACATGCTTTTACCTACCCTTGCTGGTGCTTTTGTGAATTATTATTTGATGAAATACATTTTCAGAAAGCAGATACCAGAGACCTTCGATTCACAGACCAATGAAAAATCCGCGATTAAGAGCAAATTCCTTGTAGGTCTGGGTCTTGCCGTGCTGCTTGCTGTTATTGTGCTTGGGGGTGTTGCAAATTATTATAAAATCCCACTCTCAGTTGTGACCTTAGCTGGAGCTGTGGTACTGATGTTCTTTGAGCGCCGCACAGTACATAGACTAAAAAGGGTCTCATGGAACGTTGTCCTGTTCGTAATTGGACTTTTCATCGTGGTAAAAGGTCTTGAAGTGAGCAGCGTTTCAGAGTATATGGGAGAACTTATATTCTCAAATATAAGCAGCAATCTGACAGTAGCTACCTTCTCTGTCTCGCTTTTATCAGCCTTAATGTGCAACCTTGTCAATAATATACCCATGACAGCCATGATGCTTTCGATTGTCCAGCACGCTAATCTATCTGTGCAGGCGAACACAGCGATGGCATACTCGTTAGTCATAGGTTCTAATCTCGGTGCAAATTTTACCACGTTTGGTGCACTTGCAGGCATCCTCTGGCTTGAAAGCGCACGCCGCTACGGCTGGAGCACAAAGACAACGGATTTTTTAAAAATAGGATTGTTCGTCACGCCCATAGCGATACTTGCCTCAAGTATCGTGCTTGCAATTGAGATATTAACTATTTGAATACCTGCTCACCATCGTTAAGTATATTCTTTTGAGGCAACATAACATGAACTATGACAATATACATGGATCACAGCGCCACAACTCCGGTTGACCCTGAGGTTACACAGGCAATGCTTCCATATTTTTCTGAAAAGTTCGGCAATCCTTCAAGCCTTTATACCATTGGAAGAGAGGCAAGAAGAGCGGTAGAAGGCTCAAGGCAGAAAGTAGCAGACCTGATAGGCGCCAAAAAAGAGGAAATCATATTCACAGGCAGCGGTACTGAATCTGACAACCTTGCAATAAAGGGCATAGCTTATAAGAACAGGAAAAAAGGCAATCATATCATTACAAGTTCAATCGAACATCATGCTGTCCTGCATACATGCAAATACCTTGAAACACAGGGATTCAGGGTCACCTATCTACCTGTAATCAAAGATGGACTGGTAAACCCGGCAGATGTTGAAAAAGCAATTACGCCGCAGACCATACTGATATCTGTCATGCACGCGAATAATGAAATAGGCACGATACAGCCGATCGAAGAGATCGGGAAGATTGCAAAAGAAAAGAATATTCCGTTTCATACAGATGCCGTCCAGACAGCAGGCAAAATCCCGCTCAATGTAGATGCTCTTGGCGTTAATCTGCTGTCCATGACAGCACATAAACTCTATGGACCAAAAGGCGCAGGAGCACTATATATCAGGAAAGGGACCTTTGTTGAGCCCCTGTTGCACGGAGGCGGACATGAGAGAAATATCAGGTCAAGCACAGAAAATGTCCCTGGCATTGTGGGCTTTGGAAAAGCGGCTGAACTTGCGAAGGAGCGTCTTCCGCAGGAGGCAAAAATAGCTGACCTGAGGGATTCGCTTATAAAGGGAGTTCTGGAGATTAAGGATTCATATCTCAACGGGCATCCCACGAAACGCCTTCCAGGCAATGCGAATTTCAGGTTCAGTTATATTGAGGGTGAGTCCATGATATTGAACCTTGATATGAAAGGAGTAGCAGCGTCAACAGGTTCTGCATGTTCATCCACCTCACTTGAGCCTTCCCATGTTCTTTTGGCGATAGGTTTAAAACCCGAAGAAGCGCACGGTTCTCTCAGGCTTACACTTGGGCTCGGGAATACGCAGCAGGATGTTGATTATGTTCTTTCAGTACTGCCGGAAATCGTGAATAAACTGCGGATGATATCTCCGCTTGCGAGGTAGAGCGATGACAGACGGATATAGCGAGAAAGTGATGGAACATTTTGCTAACCCGAGGAACGTTGGCGAGATAAAGGATGCTGACGGCATAGGCAAAGTTGGCAACCCTGTTTGCGGCGATCTGATGTGGATTTACATCAAAGTAAAAGATAACAGGCTTGAAGATGTCAAATTCAAGACCTTTGGCTGCGGCGCGGCGATTGCCACAAGCAGCATGATCACTGAAATGGCAAAAGGCAAGACAATTGAAGAAGCGCTCAAGATCACCCGCGGCGATGTGGCAGATGCGCTTGACGGCTTGCCGCCTATCAAGATGCACTGCTCGAATCTTGCAGCAGATGGGCTTCATGCGGCGATAAAGGATTATCTTGAAAAATCAGGGAAAAATAGCTAAAGCTTATTCTCATCTGCAAATTTCACAAGCGCCTCGCCCAGTGCCCTGACATATTTGGGATTGAGGTTGAACCTTCCGCGCTTCTGTCCGCTTCTTTCTTTTGCGATTTCCACGTATTCTTTTTCTTCCTCGAACCTGTCGCTTTTTTGCATCGAGATGGTCATAAACCAACCCGAGCTCATTTTTATTTCCATGAAGTCGGTCATATTGTTTCAAGTACTCCTTTCTTACCTAAAAAAGTAACCAGTCCATTGAGAACACAGAAACATATTTTAGCTCATTTATCATCAATGCCGGTATGGAAATCCAGCCTTTCCTTACTCCAATAATCACGTTAGCTGCAAGTTTGATCATAGCCACTGCCATCAATCTGATTTTAAAGTTTCTTATAAAAAAAGCTGAAAAGACGCAGACAAAAATCGACGATATTATCCTGCATGCCATCAGAAAACCACTTTATATACTGGTCATTGTGGCTGGTTTATATTATGCTATTCATCAAACACCGTACTTAGGAGATTTGATAAACAAATTTGATGAGGGATATAATTACAGGCATTTCGTTCTCACTATTTTCGGAACATGGGTGGTTGCTTCGCTTGCAAAAGGAATAGTCATGGAATATGGTTACGCATGGGCTGCCAGCACAGAAGGAAAGATGAACGACAGGCTTGTAGCTCTGGCGGATATGTCTGTGATGTATATCATCTGGCTTATCGGCATAATGATAGCCCTCTCAGGTATTGGGGTCCAGATAACACCTATTATTACAGGCATGGGTATCGCAGGTCTGGCTGTTGCACTGGCTGCCCAGAACCTGCTCACAAACGTGTTCGGAGGAGTGACCATTACTCTTGACCAGCTTTACAAGGTCGGGGACAGGATTGAGTTTGGCGAGGTTTACGGCGATGTCTGCGAAATAAAACCCAGATATACAAAAGTAAAAACAATGAATAATATGATTATCATTATTCCAAATTCCAAAGTGATCAATAACAACATAACCAACTATGGAGTCCCTGACACCACCACAAGAGTCAAGATACCCATCAGCGTTGCATACGGGACTGACCCTAGGAAAGTGGATGAAATACTGCTTGATATAGTGGATAAAACACCGCTTGTCCTGAGAGAACCAAAACCCCTTGTCCGCTTTACAGAATATGCAGCTTCTTCACAGAATTTCGAGCTTATTATCTGGGTCGGGCACTATGATGACAGGCATCCTGTAATAGACCTGATTTTCAGGGAGATATTCGTTCGGTTTAAAGAGGAGGGTATAGAAATACCCTTTAGTCAGATGGAGGTCCATATAAAGCAGACCTGACATTAATAGCTGTAATAATATTCCCCTTCTGCCTTTTGTGTGCGGTCAAGCTGTGAACCCAGTTTATTGACCCTTGGTCTTTTGGTCTCTTCATCTCGCCTGAATGTAATGCCGATGTTTTTAAGAAATCTGTTCATCCCTTCCCGCATGTTGAACGGACCGTGAACCTTGCCTCTGACCATCGGCTGCCCTTCAAAAACCAGGAGTCTGTCGCTCAGCATATCTATCATGTAAATATCATGGTCAGCTACCATGGCTGTTACTTTATTGTTCTCAGCGAACCTTCTAATAACCTTTGTGGCAAGTACCCTCTGCTCCACATCAAGGTGTGCAGACGGCTCATCCAGAAGATACAGGTCAGCTGTGCGGCTCAGGCACGCTGCTATCGCCACCCTTTGAAGCTCACCGCCGCTTAAGTCTGTCAATCTCTGATTAAGAAGCCTCTCAAGTTGAAGCGGCTTCAGTATCTCGGTCTGGTAATAGCTGCTATCAAGCTGCTTGCTGATAGACCTGAGAAAATCAGAAACCACAACAGATTCTTCTGCTTTAATATACTGGGGCTTGTATGATACCTTGATGTTCATTTCGATAGTTCCTTCTGTTGGCTCAATCTCGCCAGCCAGTATCTTGATAAAAGTGGACTTTCCTATCCCATTTGGACCCACAATCCCTGTAACCTCGCCTTTCCTGATCTCTCCACCTTCGGCTGTCAATTCAAATCCCTCCCCGTATTTTTTAAAGAAGCGTTCAAATTTCAAAAGTGATGATATTTCCTTTGAAGGCTGCGGCGCATGCACCTCGAATTCAATGGCTTCATTGCGGATTCTTATATTCTCCTCACGCAGGAAACCCCGCAGGTATTCATTAATCCCGACCCTTACGCCTTTGGGAGATGTTATTACACCATAACCACCGGGTGTGCCGTATGCTATATGAACAATATCTGCCAGTAAATCCAGTATCGCAAGGTCATGCTCAACCACCATTACGGCTTTTTCCTTGCTTAACTTTTTTATAATTTGGGCTGCTTTTATTCTCTGGTAAATATCAAGATACGGACTTACCTCGTCTATGAAATAGAAATCTGCATCCTTTGAAAGACATGCTGTAAGAGCTACCCTTTGAAGTTCACCGCCGCTCAATTCTTCTATTCCGCGCTCTGCAAGCGAAGAGATATCAAGTTCAGACAGTAATTCTTTCAGTACTCCTCTCTCATCTGTTCTTGACAACAGCTCTGATACCTTGCCTTTGAATTTCCTTGGTATCATGTCCACATATTGCGGCTTCTGTGATGTCTTTATCTTTCCCTTTGATACCCCTATCAGGTAATCATGAAGGACACTGCCTGCATAATATTCAAGTATCTCATCCCATCCGAGCTCTTCTTTTCCAAGATTTGGCTTGAGCGCTCCTGAAAGAATATTTATCGCTGTACTTTTCCCGATACCATTCTGTCCGAGTATACCTGTCACTTTTCCAACAGTGGGAACAGGAAGTCCATATAAAGCGAAACAGTTTTCGCCATATCTATGCGTCGGTTCTTCAAGCTCTTCTGGAAGGCTTATGATGATGATTGCTTCAAAAGGACAGCGTTTGACGCAGATGCCGCAACCCACGCATAACTCTTCTGAGATCACGGGCTTTCCATCTTCAGCCACTACGATTGTTTCATCTCCAGTTCGTACTCTTGGGCAGAACTTGATGCACTGGTAAGCGCACATCTTGGGTTGACATCTATCGCGGTCTAAAATAGCGATTCGCATAAAATTACCTATTTATTTAATAGAAGTGTCCAGAAAACCAGTAAGAATATAATGGTAAAAAATTCCACGTACAGCCAATCTTTTATCCCAAATTCCTTTACCCTGACATTAATGAAAGGATACAGCAGCCTCTGGATATAATATGATATTGGCAAGACTAACAGCAGCACTGGAAACCATGAAACATCAGTTGCACTTCCAAATCTTAAGAAATATAATACAGCAAAAACCGCACCGATGAAGGCTGGAATGGCTGTCTTCTTGATTCCCTCGCTCAAAAGCCGCTTCCGTTCATCAGGGCTCATCGATTCTGGTTCATTCTTTTCTTTACTCACAATAATTCATCCTTTCCTGTATATCATCGTTCCAATGCCTTCATCCGTGAACAGTTCAAGCAGCAGCGAATGTGGCGTGCTCCCATCGATTATATGGACCTGTCCCACACCGCCTTCGATGGCAGCCGCACTTGATTTTACCTTTGGTATCATCCCGCCACCGATAATGCTGCCAGATATAAGTGTTTCGATCTCATCTAAGGCTATCCTTGAAATACGGGTGCTGTGGTCCTTCGGGTTGCTCAGGATACCTGGTACGTCTGTAAGGGCTATCAGTTTTTTAGCTTTCAAGGCTGCCGCGATATCCCCAGCAGCGGTGTCGGCATTCACGTTCAGGTCATTCCCTTTTTCATCTGTTGCTATTGGCGATATGACAGGGATGTATCCCCTGCCTGCAAGAATTAGCACGATCTCAGGATTTATGACCTCGTTTTCACCCACCCAGCCAAGGTCGATTTCCTTCTCGACCCCGCCAACATTAACACGCTGTGGAGGCATTTTCCTTGCCATGATAAGCCTGCCGTCGCTCCCTGAAAGACCCACACCTTTGCCACCATGTTTATTTATCAAAGAGACGATTTTGCTGTTCACATTGCCTACAAGCACCATGCGTGCGATCTCAAGGGTCTCATCATCCGTTACCCTGAGACCTGCCACGAATTCGGATTTCTTTCCCATGCGTTCCATCTTTTCTGTGATCTCAGGTCCTCCGCCGTGCACTATTACAGGGCGGATGCCTACGAACTTCAGCAGTACGATATCCTGTACTATCTTGTCCATAATATCAGGGTTGACAATGGCATGACCACCCATCTTGATCACCATAATAGAATCATAGAACTCACGGATGTATGGAAGGGCTTCGATGAGAATGTTTTCACGCTTTAACATTTAAGGGTAAAATGGGAATACGGATATTAAAGGTTATTCCATAAATGAACACTTTCATCCTTCACTCGTAATCATTTTAACCCCTGACGCCTTCTAAGCCAGCATGAACTTCATCCATGCGAGTGATTTTCATCTTGGCTATGCCCAGTACGGTCTCACTGAACGCTTTCGCGATTATGCACGCGCTTTTAATTCTGTCATAACATATGCCATTGACCACAAAGCAGAGTTCATCCTTATATCAGGCGACCTGTTCCATAAAAGGAACATAAATGCGCCCACCTATTCGCAGGCATACCGCGTGCTGTCTTTTCTTAAAGAGAAAAGTCCTTCATCTGATGTCTATGCCATTGAAGGCAACCACGACCTTGCATATCATCAGGATGGGCAGAGCTGGCTTGAAATCCTTAACTCGCAGGGTATGCTCAGGCTCATAAAGCTCAAAGAAGGAAATGACGTCAGGCTCATGGGTGATTTTGTAGAACTCGATAATGTGCGCATCTTTGGTGTGAGATACCTTGGTTCAAGCACCCTTTCCATAATTCCGCAGATAGCAGAGGAGATTAAAAAAATAAGCGCAGTACAGGGAGAGAAATATACCATCTTGATGATGCACTTTGGTATGGAAGGACAGGCAAAGCAGGAGGCATCAGGTGAGCTACCTTATAACTCGCTCTTACCATTAAAAGAAGTTGTAAATTATCTTGCACTTGGACATTATCACATGAACTATGAAATGGACGGCTGGATTTTCAATCCAGGCAGTGTTGAAATGATCTCGATGAGCGAATACGGCTTACCAAAAGGCTTCTATCATGTAAGGGACAGCAGCACGAAGCTCGTAACTCCTGTGACCCGCCCTGTGAGGCGCATCAAACTTGACATAAGCAGCATTGCCACGCCTGATGAGCTTTATTCAAATATAAGTTCAAAGCTTGAAAAGGAACGGACGCTCCAGTCAGATAAGAGCCCGCTTATCGAACTCCTGCTGTATGGACAAATGAATTTCCCAAAACCAGATGTCAGTATCGAGCGCATAAAAGATATGATAGCTTCACATTTCCAGCCTCTCTGGTCAGAAGTTAAGTTCTTTAAAAGCAATTCAAAATACTCGCTCACAGAAGGCGATGTGCGCGGACTGACGCGTGAAGAGATCGAACTTCGTGTCTTTTCTGATATGGTAAAAAATGACGGAAGGTACAGGGACAATGTAGAAGAGATTGTAAAGACAATGATAGAAGTAAAAAAAATGGCATCTGCCGGGATCGAAGAGAGTGAAATACAGAAGGAACTCAGATGGTGTTTTGAAAAAATAAAAGGAGGCAAATGCTGATAAAATCTGTGGAATTAAAGAACATTAAATCTTATAATCATGAGACCATCGATTTCATGGAAGGTATAAACGGCATATGCGGTCAGAACGGGCATGGAAAGACCACTATCCTGGAATCAATCGGTTATGCGTTATTTGACTTTCTTCCAGATAAATTAAAAATCGCTGCATTCCTCAGGCAGGGTGAGAGATCGGGTCATGTGGCAGTCACAGTTGAAGGAAATGATGAAATTGAATATATTATTCACAGAAAGATAGGCGGAAGCGAGTATTATATCAAAACCCCTGTCAGTAGAATAGAGGGAAGGAAGGATGTCACAGACTGGATTGCCAGCAATCTTTTCTATGGTATCGAATTTTCTGAACTCCCGTCCATATTTGAGAATGCTGTAGGCGTACCGCAGGGCACCTTCGTAAGCGCATTCCTCCTTAATCCTGAGCCACGAAAGAAGGTATTTGATAATATCCTGAAAGTGGAAGAGTACAAGGCTGCATATGCCAGCCTGCTTCCTGTTATCAATTCGATCAAGAACACGATCGATTCGATGGAGCGCGAACTCCTTCCGCTGCGCACCCGCACAGAGAAGTATTCTGAATTGAAAAAGGAAAAAGAGACTCTGCAAATTGAAATCAATGAGCTGGGAACTGAAATAAAAGAGATAAACGCAGCAATTTCATCTTTAACCAAGAAAAAAGAAGAATTGACAGACAAAAAGTCGAATCTTGATGAGCTTTCTTCGCGCATAACTAACGAACGTGTGCGTCTTGCTGAACGAACAGAGAAGCTTGAAAAAGCAGCTCTGGAACTCAGCCATGCCGAATCTGCAAAAAAAGTCGCAGACAGGCTTCTTCCTGTTGAGGAAACTTTTAAAAAAGAGTCTCAGAAGCTCAAAGAATTGAATGCTGACCGCGGCAAAAGGGATAAATTAAAAGATGAAATTGCCAAAATCGATCGTAACATAAGCAGTCTTTTAGATAAACTTGAGCATTCAAAGCAGCTTTCCTGCGAGAACACCAAGCTGGAAGAGCGAAAGAAACTGCTCATTCCGAAAATTGAAGAGGCGCATAAGCTTGAAGCTTTGATACAGCAGCTTCAAAAAGAGTTGAAAGAACCCATGGCTGAGATGATCTCGCACCTCCTGAACCTCCGGGAAAAAGCACAGCTTATGGCTGACCTCAATCGTCAAATCGAGGAGCAAAAAGTTAAGGTGTCATCCCTTTTGCCGCTTAAAAACAGGCAGCTTGAGCTTGAGGCAAAAATAAAAAATTTAAAGGAACTTGAAGCAGCCCTTAAAGAACTGTCGTTAGAAATTTCAGTTTTAAAGGATAAAGAATCACAGGCTCAAAAATTGCAAATTGAGGTCTCAAATCTCACAGCTAAGAAAAACCAGCTTATGCCTTCCTTGGACAGGCAAAAGGCTCTTGATGATGAGATTGAAGCCATTTCAATGTTACTTGAATCGCTCACGATGCTTGGTTTTGAATTAAGGAGAGCAGTTGAAAAAGAAAAGCACGCTGATACCCTGTCCTCAGAGCTCGAAGTGCTCAGTAATGATGTGACTGCTCTTTCTCCTCTTGCTGAAAAGCAAGTCTTGCTTGAAGCATCACAGCTTGAATTGAACCAGCAGCAGGTGAATATAAAATCCCAGCTTAAACAGCTCAAAAGCAATATGAAGCTTGCAGGCACTGGGGGATTATGTCCTGTTTTCAATGGGATCAAGTGCTCTTCTGTCAGCGATTTTAGCGCATATTTTAAAGGTGAGATCGAATTAAGGAATAAAGAATTGGAAAACATAGAAAACCAGTTAAAACTCGCATCAAAAGAACTCGCTCTTCTCAAAAACCCCATAAAACAGCGCCAGGATAAGCTTGTGATTATCGAATCTAAAAAGAAAGATCTCGAAGCTTATAAAAATATTAAGGATGAACTCATTGCCTGCCGCTTAAAGTTTGAAGCTCTGTCTCGTTCATATCCATTCTTTGGTGCTTTAACAGGCAGTGAAGAAGAGCAAAAGGCAGTTTCGATAAGGTTTCAGGCTAAAAAAGCAGAATACGAATTAATAAAGGGGCATGTTAAAGATTTTGAGAGCACAGATGCGCTGCTTGCATCAAAAAATAAAGACCTTCAGGAGCTGTCCTGCCTCTTTTCTGCTTTTGATGAATGCAGAGAAAAGATAAAACTGCTGAATGACAGGTTCAGGCTGGATATCGGAATTGATGATGTTAAAAAGCACCTTGACTCAGTCATTCTTGAAATAAAATCTCTGAATGAGTCCATAGAAAAATTAAATAATCCGACGCAGCAGATAGACCTGATAGAATCCCTGATTGCATCAAAGAAGGCTGACGTGGATTCCTTGAAAGATGTCCCCTCGATGATCGCATCAGGCTTAAAGCAGCTTGATGAACTCAATAGCAGATTCCATTTAAAAGACACATTGAGCGGGGATAAAAGCGAACTCAGGCTTGTTGATGAATTGATTGAGAACAAAATGACAGAGCTCAGAGCGCTTAATTCGCCTGAGAGCGAATTTGGGAGCCTGAATCTGAGCATTGCAGAGAACCTCAGGAAACTGAAGACACTTGAAAACATCCCAAAGTTACTTGATGCATGCAGAAAAAGACGCGATGAGATGATATCGAAGTTTTCAGCCTTTGAAGGGCTTGATGAAACAATAGCCTCTGTGCAGAATACAATAGCAGAGCTTGAACCGCAGCATAATGAATATTTGCAGCATCTTCCGCTGGCGTTGAAAGTGAATGAATATG
>JAWOKW010000148.1:0-4049 GCA_033854095.1 Candidatus Methanoperedens sp.
TAACTTAGAATATAGTTGTAATCTGGATGACCATAGAATTGTGTAGCAATATCTTAATGTACATCGTTTCGCTTTTGTAGGTAGTGTCCCACAAATCGTGACCTTTATAGACACTATTGAATAACCATGACGGAGCGTGTAAATGAACCACCGAAACACTGTGGCACAGAGTGCTTTTTTTGAAAAATCTCTCAGCATCTATGAGCCTCCAATTAGATTGTTTTTAAGTAGGTCACGGAATTTAGGACACTACCCTTTTGTAAACTTACCCATTATATGTATCCTTTAAAATTAAATTGTATATTTTTAAATTGCACAATATCTGTTATGCTGAGGCGCTATTTATAAGTTTATTAACTACCGATTCCTAAGTTTGAGCGAATAGGGTTAGTATAATTCTCCGTTATCTCAGGATAAAATTACACGAGTATTATAATTAATAATCATTATATTTTTTAGAAAACTTTATATATAAGTTGTTTCCAATGAACATTTCAAAGGAAGCGAAGAAAGGCGGTGAAGTTGGTGAAAAAACGTAACTTTTTTAAAATTTTTCATATTATGTTAAACCATGCTTTAAAAAATCCGAAATGCATGGGGATTTGCCATTAGTGGTGGTGTAGTAAGTGCATCAAGTGCCGAGGTGGCGTATACAGGGCAGCCGCAGGCGAGCCTTGCCGAGAGGTAAATACAAATACAAAAATTTGGGAGGAAAAGAAAATGAAATGGAATAGTTTAGAGAAACGAATATCAGGATTGCTAGGAATCGTTGTTGTCTTGGCGATGTTGAGCGCAACTACAGCAATGGCTTTGCCTTTTGCAGTGGGGGACGTATTTGCAGGTACTGGTAATGGCAAGATTGATGTCTTCGACTCGACAGGAGTCTTTAAACAGACGTTGGACACAACCAGCGGTAGTCCACAGCAAACAGGCATGTGTTTTGATGCTGCTGGCAACCTCTACGCGACAGATTTTACTGCTGGCAACATGGCTAAGTTCGATAACAATGGCGGTCTGCTGATGTTTCCGTGGGGCGTTTTCAGCAACCATCCAGAGAGCTGTGTAGTCGATGCAGCAGATAACATCTACGTCGGTGAAGTGTTTAGCCCAGATCTACTTAAGTTCAACGCCAACGGACAACTCCTAGCGACATTTAGCCCGGCTATACAAAACGTAGGTGTCGATTGGATTGATCTAGCCGCAGACCAGAATACCATATTCTATACCTCAGAGGGAAACGCAGTCAAACGCTTCGATGTTGGAACAAACTCACAGCTTCAAGACTTCGCCACCTTAAATCCAAGTGAGCAGTGTTACGCGCTACGGATAAGGACAAATGGTGATGTATTAGTCGCATGTTCGTTTAGGGTTGTACTCCTTGATTCCACTGGCGGGTTTATACGGGACTATCCTAGTTCGGGCTTCTCGCCGCCAGCGACGGCTAATTTGTTTGCGATGAACCTAGATCCTGATGGAACGTCCTTCTGGACTGCAGTCGCAGGTACAGGCGACATTTATAGAATCAGAATATCGGACGGAGTTCAACTGTCCCACTTTATAGCGCCTCCAAGAGTAGACGGCTTAGCCATTTTCGGAGAGCCTACTGTGGGGCAGCCTGGATTCACAGTCATGAAAGACTTCCGCTTCACGAATGTGAACTCCACGGCAACACCAGCACAGCTCGGTACTCTACTTCCGCAGAACGGCAGCAAGTACAATGTATCATACGTAACCACGAAGAGTGGCACTGTATTGAGCACAAATCCTGGACAGCTCTATGGTGTGATCACAATCAATGGCATAGGAGTCTCTAATGTGACTGTCAATGATACATTCGGTGCTGTATCAGGTCCCACTCAATTCATGGTGAACCCTGCTAAGCTTGGCGGAGGAGTTGAGGTTCTCAGAGTGAATACAACAATAGGAAATGCTGTAGACATTACAGATACAACACAAATAACGTCTGCAACAGTCGATAATGCAGCAGGCACGGTCAATTTAACCATCAATCTGACTACGCCACTTGCAAGCGACGAAAACCTAATGATCTACGTCAAGTTCATTACCGCGCTGAAAGGTAAGTTGCTTAACACTAACGACTTTGTGAACACTGCTGTTATCATAACAAACCTGGGTACAGAAACTGCCACAGCCACCATTAATTTCGTAAAAGCTTGAGAGGGTGCAAATCCCTCTTCGCTCATCTATAAGGAACCGTTGCTTCTACTGCCGATGCCGATTTCATAATCGATATGCTGATCAGATATTTCGTCTAGATTTTATTGAGAGCAACGGTATGAGCTATAAGAGCGATGTATTTATATCGCTTCATTAGCCTATCGCTTCATCTAGGTTATATAAGAATGCTTCCAACTCTTTTCCTGGTATTCGTGCTCCCGCTGCAAATGGATGACCGCCTCCTGTCCCGCCGTGATCTGGCGCCACACGGCGCAGTATTGTATTTAAGTCCACATCACCATTACGCCTGCGGACACTAATATCATACACATGTTTATGCGACCTGTACTCGCAGGATATCCCAACATTCGCATTCCCAATAGAAGCAGCATATATTGCAGCTTTTGACATATACCCGTTAATATCCCGAACATAAGCAAGGTTTCTTAATTTCACTACTTTATTCCTAACATCGTCCTTCAACTCCTCTTCCTTTCTTGAGGCGATGACAGCCGATTCAAGAAGACCCACTATTTCGGAAGGAGGTATATCCCCAGAAAGTGCATCTAATATCCTCCTTTTATAATCATAATCCCTGCCGACGTGCGTTATTCCCTGGATTAATGTCCCCGCATAGAAATACAGCGTTCTCGTATCCCAGTCGCGCTCCCATTTTTTTATGAGAGGCGTCTCGCTGAAATCACCTATGGCACCGTAAATTGCTACCCTTCTCATATCCCGGCTGAGTTTCTTCTCAAAAGTCCGGTATGCCTGTTCCGAAGATGAATAGTTATCGTGATGAAACCAGCTCTTGTTATATTTCTTTTCAGGCAGGGGATGGTGATCCATATATATCATATTTGATTTTGTATCAAGCTCATTTAATTTAATTTTCAATTGAGGAAATGTTTTCTCATCAATTGCAATATCGCATATCACAATGTTGTCATATTTTCCTGCAAGATTGTTCAGCTCCCCTAGCAGGCTCACAGGGCTTGTAAAAAATACATTGGAATCGGGAAATGCACTTTTAACAACAGCTCCAGCGCAGATGCCATCGCAATCGCCATGAGTAAAAATTATCGAACTCATCTTCACCTGAAAGACATAACTAATAAGGTAATAATGGTAGACAAAGCGTGAAAATCTGCCGCAACATAAGGTTCCAGGGTAGTTGTTGGTATTAGGGGTGCAGTTGGTTGCGTGTTGGAAATGGCGATTGCCGTTGGGGTCGAAATAGTTATTTGCTTCGGAGTTTTGGTATTTGATGTCAATGGAATTTTACTGGGGTTAATCATAGTAATTACAGGTCCCTCATAGCTTAAAACGGCTCTTGTCGTCCACTTATACTCAACGCGGAATAATTTAGGATATATCAGGGCTAATCCCCCTCTTTTCAAAGAAGGGATATAACCCATACAGCCTGTACAAAAATAAAATACTTTCACAGCGCTTACATAATAGCTATATGTTGTTAAATTCAACATAAGAGAGTTCTATCAGGAATATACACTATATACATTGGAAACCGTGTTTCCTCTCCTTAATGTGTATATTCTATGAAGGACTTTTCTTATGTGAAGATGTGAATATATTAAGCTCCTTCGATGCTAAGATGACTGGCTGAAAGTGCAGACGAATACGGTGGAAAACCGTACGAGTGCATATGATAGAACGAGGATGCCCGCCAAGTTGTTGGTGGGAGGAAGTTACTTGCCTCTCTAGCAGTTTCTCTTATTTTCATAAAATTCTGCAAAAGGCTTATTAAGTCAGATGAAATGTATACAAAAAGGAGCACAGGAGATGGATGAGATTAACGCTGTTTTTATATGGCTATTGGTTATCGAATCAATTGGCTTCTTTGCCCTTCC
>JAWOKW010000149.1:0-19199 GCA_033854095.1 Candidatus Methanoperedens sp.
ATTCCGGCGGGGAAGTTTCGATGGAAGATGTCTTAAAAAAAATCACCGATCCCTATCTTCTTTTTCAAATAGAAAGGGTGAGTTCATTCCATGGATATCTCAGCACCGGAGCGTTCATCGGCATCCAGATGCTCAACATTGCAAAAAGGGTGCTGAACGCAGATTCAGGAGAGCGGCTGTATGTAACATGTGAAACATATAACTGCCTTCCTGACCCGTTCCAGATACTTGCTGGGTGTACAATCGGGAACAAGAAACTGAAGATCAAGGATTATGGCAAGATGGCGGTGGTGGTGAACAAGGCAGCACCTGTGGGACAGAAGCTGATAAGGAGCGTCAGGATTGTACTTGACCCTGCAAAGACAGCACGATATCCAAAGCTGCATGCCTGGTACATGAAGACAGAAAAAGTGCCACATGAGGAGGTAGTCTCACTATTGATAGATGCTGGGGAAAGTGTGTACACATATAAAATTATGGACGTCGAATTGCCTGAAAAACCAGAAAAACGCATATTTCTGTGCGAGAACTGTGGCGAGAGCTTTGTTAAGAAAAACGATGGGACTCTATGCCCTGAGTGTATGGAAAAGATGTGTAAATAATATTATTTATATCTTCAAGTGCCCGTGCGTACACTCCTGTTTTATTTAAATATGCTGCAAGCCTGAGCGGGCGATGACCGCCTGGGTGGTACACGATTACAGCAGATGGGTCGCACTTATGCGTCATGCTGATAAGACCATCCACATCCATGTGGTCGCTGATATTGATTGTCGGGAATTTGTAGTCATGCCTGCCTGTCAGGATGAATTTTTTTGCAGCAGGAAGGTACGGTATCTGTGCAGGCGTTGTTATTCGAATCCCGCAGTTGCTCTCAAGACCGCCAAGAGGACCTGTATCCTGCATCAATCCTCTGGTAAGCGCAAGTGAAACCGGGTCCATCCCTATCTCTCCTGAATAGCCCGACTCCCTGAGCAGCTTCACAGCACGCTGGGCTTTTCCAAAGGCATAAGCGCCGAAAGCGATGTCATCCGATGTTTCTACAGCTTCTTTGAATGCGTTTATGTCATCATGGAAATGGCAATTTGGGTCAGATGGGTCGCCGTAGTTCGCTTCTGTAACAAGGCAATCGCATTGTGGCAGGTCTTTTGAATCCTTCACATCACCTGTGACCAGAATCTGCGTCCCAACATCATTTTCCCAGTAAAAAGCGCACGCTCCGATGGTATGATATGTGGGATACGTAGCCACATCCACGCCGCAGATATCTATAGTTTCCCCGATTTTGAAAGTCCTGCCTGCATATGGCTTTCCATAAAGGATTTCAAGGGCGCGGGCTGTTTCCTGCGAACAGACTGCTTTTTCAGACAGCATGGCAGATTTTCCATAATGGTCTGAATGGGCATGGGTTATCAGATATGCATCAGGCTCTGCAGAGCGCGAGTTAGTGGTGTCGATAGCAAACGTAAGCCTTCGCCCACAATTAAAGGTCAAAGATACATGGGGCTTGAAACCTCTACCTGTCCTGTGCCTGATAGGCAGCACGCCAAGATCAAATAAAGGTTTCAATCAAACCCCGCTATTTCAAGGCTGCGTTTATATCAGCTTCAAGTACAACTGCGCGGGTCACACCAACATAGCGCTTGAAGAGGGTGCCATCCTTTTCAAGGATCAGCGTGGGCACTGCATGGATTGTGTACTTGGAAGCAAGTTCAAAGTTCGTATCCACGTCCACTTTCTTGAATTCTATCTTATCTTGGAATTTCTTTTTCAGTTCTTCGATAATGGGGTCCTGCATCTTGCAAGGACCGCACCATTCAGCAAAAAAATCCATTAGAACAACTTTGGTCATTTATTTTCCTCCTTGAGTATATCACACTATAGCTTTCTGGTTTAAAATAGTTGCCTTATTCAGAGGAAACTTTATGTTAGACCTGCTCTATAAGGCGAGAGCAATGTTAATAAGCCTATGGGAGTTTTTGTTATGGCAAATGTATCAATTATAGGAAGCGAGAAATCAGGGCGAACATCTCTTGTCGCAAAACTTGGGAAAAAAGGAACCGAGTCCGATATTACATTATACAACTTTGTGAAAGGAGACCACATATATTCTTTTGTAGATGCGAATGGATACCCTGAGTCATTAAAGTCGCTCATCAATGCAATAAACCTCTGCGAAATCTCACTTGTCTGCGTACCTTCAAGCGGGCTCAATGCGCAGGTCGGAGAATGCGTTGTCGCCCTTGATTTACTTGGCAATAAGCGCGGATTGTTTGTCATCACGATGTCTGATAAATCAAACCCGATAGCGATTTCAGAATTATCGAACAAGATAAAAGCAGTCACGAAAGGCACGGCTCTTGAAAAGTGGGAATCGATAGCTGTTTCCACTACCACGTTCGAAGGGATCGAAAATCTCAAGGAAAAGATTTTTGCACTTGGAGAAGAGGTCAGAAGCGACTATTCAGCCAGAAACGACCTTCCACCGCGTGTGTTCGCGGATCATTTCTTTAACGTCACAGGCATTGGATGCGTGGTGCTCGGCATTGTAACTCAGGGAACTATCAGGGTGCATGATAACCTTACTGTTTTCCCGATAAGCAGACCCGCAGAGATACGTTCTATCCAGAGCAATGATGTGGACATGAAGCTTGCGCCTGCTGGTACACGGGTTGGACTTGCATTGAAAGGAGTACAATCAAAGGAATTTGATAGGGGATATATAATATCACAGAAAGAGGAGATTTCTTCAAAATTCGCTCTAAAATGCCGCCTCTCAAGATTCACACAGGGACTGGGTGTGGGTGATGCTGTTCACCTGTTCGCAGGGCTTCAATTTATGCCTGCGACCATAGACAGCATCGCGATAGCAGGCAAAGATGCGGCAACTGCGCCTCCCGGCTCTGATTGTACTGTAGCTCTCACAACGCAAAAGGAGATCGCATACAGCAGGGGCGACCGTTTTCTTATAGCCCAACTGAACAACCCCAAGCAGAGGCTTGTTGCAGGCTGCGAGGTCGCATAGCCGAAAAGTGGACGCAGTCCACTTTTCCTGCTCAGATATTCTTCCTCCGATACAATACAGCAAAAGCTATTATTGAGACCATACCAAGTGCTGCTGTAAAGCCTGGCGCTCTGGGGGTAGTTGTTGGAGCCGCAGTTGTTGGAGCAGTTGAAACCGCAGTCGTTGGGGTTGCAGTTGCAGCACCTGCCGTTGTGATTATGATCTGGTGCTCAGAGAACTTTGGAATGGATACCAGAGCCTCAACATCCTTGGCGCCAATGACTATCAGATATTTTGGTTTATCAGTCGGGTTCATTACATCTGTATAATTGTCCGCCTGCTGTATCTCAATACCATCGAACAGCACTCTGATATCTCCTGGGCTTGCTGCTTTCAATATGCTGTTGTTGACCCTGAGCAGAATGGTTTTGCCCTGTGGGAGTTCAGAACTCACGTTTACACTTACTGTATTGTCCCTTACATCAGTCACTGAAGCATTTACCATGTCGAGTGAGACCTCATCGTGTGAATTATTTTTATCTATATTCACGACCGCGCCTATCTTTCCCTGCGTAACTCCCTCAACAACTCTGTTCTCAAGTTCCTGTTCCTGTTCTGTTCTTGCGCCCACTGGCACAGCTTTGAACATGATCTTCGCATGAGAGAGCGATGCGCTCAGGATATTTGCAGACAATGTGAAACTTACATTTCCTTCCTCACCAACGCTCACTATGGATGCATTCACTCCTGTAAGATCGACTGCGCTCTGGTTCACGTTCGCTCTTATACCTGTGCTTAGCGTGAAACTGACATTAGCGGTATTTTCTGCCGTGAACTTCATAAGTCCATCAGGGTTATCATGGATTTCAAGTTCAATATTCGCCCCGTCCTGTTTATCCATTAATGTTACCACTGAGCCTTCTGCTTTTATTTGAGATAGAGTAGAACCGACAGTGGATATCGAATCAAATATCGTTGTGTTGCTGAGCGTGTATTTCAGGATACTTCCGCCTGAATACTGGAAGGATACGTATTTACCATTATAGTTGCCTCCGCTCTGAGTAAACTGCATATTCTTCTCGCCTTCACGGCTCATATCTTCCTGTCTCTTTTGTTCGGTATTTACAGGTTTCACTTCTTCATTGCTTTTCCCAGGGGTCATGCCTGCTGCAGATACTGCGCCGCTGGTTGAATCCACATACAGCGTGTATTCGCTGGAATTATCTCTCAGCGTTACCTGATACATTTTCTTATTCGAATCAAGCTCTATTCCTATTACTGATACATTATCGCTGGCATTAAGGTTCGTTTTTGCATAATCGATCGCCAGTGATGTTGCATTTTCTTTCGTTATGTTGACACTCACATTTTTGTCGTTATCCGCAATAGCTGCTGCTGACATCAGTAACACGGCAGATAGCAGAAGTAAAAACTTGGCTATTTTCATAACTATACCACATAATAGTGTTATTCACTCAAGGTATTTAAAGGAGATTGTCGATATTCACACTCTGAGAGAAAAGATTATCATGTATGGAGCACGATTACCAATAATGACCAATAATGAATAAAGGGCGTGAGTGATTGTTCAGAAGATTTTTGGAATCATACATCGATGTGTGCAACGATATTGTGACAGAATCAGCTAATTCTGTTTTGATGTTTGAAGCCGGGGAGCAGGCTGCAATGGATCTTAAAACCACGAAAATCGAGGATATATACAATGAATTTGAAAAAGATGGTATAAAAATATCGATCGAAAAATCTGAAAAAAAAGTACTTTTCAGGGTCAGGGGACTGCCGTTCAGCGGAAAAAAATGCAAATACTGCGATATACTGAGGGGATTTTTTGGAGGGATTTCCAGAAAGCATATCGATGCCCGATATTATTGCAAAAAAGGCACAGAATGTGCTCTTGAGGGTTCGGATGAATGCCTTTTTGTGGCGGAGCTGGTCGGATGAATAAAGCTAAAAACGAGCCTGTAAAATAGCAACTTTGCAAAGGGTGTGAAATGCCAAAGGATTTGATTGTAACCCTCAGCGATATAGAATATGAGATTCTTAAAAGGATAAAAATAGTAGAAGGAGAAGACGGCACAAAATTAAGAAATCTTTTTAGGCTTTATGTATCCACCATACCAGAGCTAAAATCATCTGAATACGCTCTGAAGAGAGTTGAAAACAAAGAAGAGATAGAAAGCGTACTTCAGGAAGTGTGGGGTGCCTATGAACTTACAGATAATCCCACTGAACAGTGGAAAGAGGATAAAGTAAACAAGTTGATCAGCGACCTTATAGAAGTCAATGTCCTTGTAAAAACGGGTGAAAAGCAGTTCATACCCACAAATAAATTCAGAAGTCTGTTCAAAATGCTGCTTCACGATATTGCGACTGAGAACAGGGATATAGACGAATACACAGCAGCATGTGTTGCTACAATTCAGTTGCTTATGGAATTCGGAGGCGGAAGTCTGAGCAAAGAGGTATTAAGGGACGGGACTGTTCTTATTAATGAAGGATGGATGTTTTCTTATTCGACTGCCATGAAAAGAGCAAGACAGTTTATGAAGACCAAAAAAATATTTTCAGAGGCAATACCAAAAGGCTTAAATTCCAGCAGATAAACTTACTTAAGGGAATGTATGGATGTCTTTGAAGCGATCAGGAACAGATTCAGTGTACGCAGGTTTAAACCTGATGTTATTCCAGATGAACTTTTATTGAAAATACTGGAAGCTGCCAGGTGGGCTCCAAGTCCATTCAATACCCAGCCATGGGAATTCATAATCATTAAAGATAAAGAAACGCTCAAAGCCATCTCTAAGGTAGCCAGATATTCGGGTTACCTTGAAACCGTTCCGATGGCAATTGCTGTCGTTGTGCCGCCTATACCTGAAAAATTCTACTGGGTCGAGGGTATTGGTGAACCCAAGTTCGCTGCTGCTATGGCTGTCCAGAATTTAATGCTTGCTGCATTTGAACATGGTGTCGGAACATGCTGGGTGAGCATTGAACGGGATAAGGTTGGCGATATACTTAAGGTGCCTAAGACACATTTTGTATTAACGGTTCTTCCAATCGGATATCCTGAGACCGCAATATCGAAACATGACGAAAATTCCAGGAAAAAACTTGATGAAATGATGTTCTATGAACATTATGGGAATAAATCGAAATGAATGAAAAAGATAGCGTAGAACCTGATAGAGTACTTGATTGCATAGGCTTATACTGCCCTGTGCCGATCTTTAATACCACACAGGAGATGGAAAAAATAGAGCCAGGGCAGGTATTAGAAGTGGTCACAGACGACCCGGCTGCTGTACAGGATATACCGCGCTGGGCCAAGAGGACAGGACATCAGTTTTTAAAGCTGTTTAAAGAGGGTGAGCATTTCCATTTTTTGATACGCAAAGGGAAAGAGTGAATTATGGGAAAAGACGCTGTTGATGATAAAATCATTGATCTGATAAAACATGATGAAAATATTGCTAATTCAGAAATATCCCGCATACTTGGAATCCCAGAAGATGAGGTCAAAAGAAGGATCAGGGGTTTTTCTGAAGTAAGACAAAAGATATTGATAGTGGATGATGAGATGGGCACGCTTCTTCCGCTAAAGAGAGCGCTTGAAGCCCTCAATTACATAGTCATCGAAGCGTATGACGGTTACGAGGCTCTCGCAAAGTCAAGGTCAGAGATGCCTGAATTGATAATCCTTGATATCATGCTGCCTGGAATAGACGGCATCGAGGTATGCAGGCGGCTCAAAAAAGATGTGCTTACAGGAAAAATCCCGATAATCATGTTGACAGCCAAAGATGAAATAAGGGATAAAGTAGAAAGTTTTGATATCGGGGCTGATGATTATGTAACAAAACCTTTCAATCTCAGGGAACTGAAGGGTCGCATAAAAAGCGTGCTGCGAAGGTCAAAGATATAACACAGGGGCAGATATGTGAGCATAAGGACAGAACTCATCCTCTTTTTCCTCATCATATCCGTAATACCGCTGTCCCTTGTTGTGTACATATCATACGATTACGGTAAAGAAGCTATCCGCGAATCAGTGATGTCAAACCTGCTTGGAGCTACAGAAAATACAGGTAATGCGATAGATAACTGGATGGATGCGAGGAAGGATGATATACGCATTATCTCCACCATAGCAGTCAATACAGAAAAAGAGCAGTTCTATGGCTATCTGCGTACCTTTGAGAGCGAACATGAGGGCGTGTATGAAGAGTTTTTCATAATCAATACAGATGGGACTATAATATTTTCGACCCTTTCACGCACAGGAAACATCAGTAAAGAATATTATTTCACTCAGGCTGTAAGTGGAAAATTGTATGTATCAGATGTTTCCCTCTCAAATGATACAGGTTTGCCTGAAATAATAATAACGAATCCAATAAAAAGGAACGACGTTATTATAGGAATAATGGCTGCAAGAGTAAGTATGGAGAACCTGTATGGAATGATAGAAAAAATAGACATTGGAAGATCAGGGGAAGTATTTATAGTTAATAAAGATGGGGATATTATCTTTCATCAGAACAGGTCAAAGATACTGCTTGATAATCTCAAAAACAATGTCGCAGTCAGGGAAGTAACTTATGAAAAGAACGGGGTTGACGAGTACATCAATTACAAAGGTGAAGACGTACTTGGCTCCTATTACTGGCTTCCGCTCTACAGATGGGGGTTAATAGTTGAGAAGAACAGGGACGAAGCATATGCACAGGTACTTGTTCTGGGAAAACTGACTGCAGGTATATCTTTTTTTGCAGTTTTATGTGTGGTCTCTCTTGCGGTTGTTATCTCAAGAAGGCTTACGTATCCTATAAAATCTTTAGAAGATGGGGCACTCCGCCTTGTAAAAGGACACTTCAAGCCGATACCTGTCTTTTCAAAAAATGAGATCGGCAGGCTGACAGAAATATTTAATCAGACAGCAAAGGAGCTGCTGGACATAAGAAATAAACTTGAAGCCAAGATCGAAATAGCTAACAAGGACCTTGAAGAAAAGAACAAAGAACTCATCAGTGCAAATGAAGAATTAAAAAAGCTCGATGGGCTGAAATCAGACTTCATTTCGTTAGTATCGCATGAACTCAAGACTCCTCTTTCAGCCATAAGGACATCGGCGGAGTTCCTTGAATCTGAATGGAATATTGAACCTGCTGTGCATAAAGAGATGCTTGCGAATATAATCACGAACATCGACCGCCAGACACGGTTGATCAATGATATTCTTGACCTTTCAAAGATAGAAGCCGGGAAAATAGATTTACGATTCGATCAGGCGAACCTTTGTGAAATAGCGTCGGTTGCGATTGAAAATATCCAGCCTCTTGCTTTGAAAAAGAATATAACAGTTGCAGCGGATATCCAACAAGGGCTTTCTGCAGTATCCGCTGATAAGGAAAAGCTTATCATTGTGCTGAATAATCTCCTTGGCAATGCATTGAAATTCACACAGGACGGCGGAAGCATAATTTTGTCAGCAAAGGAAGAGCAGGACAGCATTGAAGTCAGAGTTAAAGATACAGGCATCGGGATAGAAAAGGAGCACATAGGAAAGATATTTGATAAATTCTACCAGGTGAACAGCACATCGAGAAGAAAAACAGGCGGCAGCGGGCTTGGGCTTTCAATATCTATGGGAATAATTAGAGCGCATGGAAGCGAGATATGTGTTGAGAGCGAGCCTGGAAAAGGCAGTACATTCTTTTTCAGATTAAAAAAATATAAACCAGATACTTTACAAAGATACAGACCATGAGAAAATACGTTGTTTCTATGACGCCTGATGAGATGTTAACAGCTCTGAAGAACGGAACAATAGCAGGTTTCATTTCATGGGAACCCTATCCTGCGAAAGCGGTAGCCGATGGTTACGGTAAGTATCTGGTAAATTCTACGGATATATGGAATAACCACCCTGGATGCGTACTTGCAATTTCAGGATACCTTAAAGATGAGGATATGATTAAAGCCCTTGTTTGGGCGCATGTAAAAAGTACAAGGTTCATCAATGACCCAAAAAACCGCGAAAAGGTCTTAACATACGCCTCTGAATTCACTGGAGTCAACAGAACGGCTACATCGGCTGCGATCAATAATACCATCTATATAGAGTCCCCTGATATCTCGGAAGTGAGAAAAGGATTCGAGGTGCTGGATAAAGCCGGGGCTTTCAAGAAAAGTCAGAGTTATAATGACTTAGATGGATTCTTATCAGGTATTATCCTTGATAGATATTACAGTGAAATCAGAAAGAAATTGGATGCTGACCCTAACTGGGTGCCGGCTGCTGTTGACGGTAGCCTCAGATTCGGTTATATTGACAGCAACATCCACTACCTTGGAATATACGTAGCACAAAAAGAAGGTTATTTTAAAAAAGTAGGTCTTATCCCTGATAAAAATCTCAAGTTCCTGAAGTTCAGGAACGGACTTGCAATAACAGATGCCTTCAATTATCGTGAGGTGGATGTGGCTGCTTTTGGTACAACACCGCTTTTAAGGTACTGGATAAACGATAATGGACGAATTTATATAATCAATGGCGTGAATTCTGGAGGTACATCTCTTGTGGTAAGAGCAGATTCTGATATAAGATCCATTGAAGATCTGAGCGGAAGCAGAATCGCTACCCCTGGTTTTGGTTCTATTCAGGATACTATAATGAGAAAGATTTTTGAAGAGTTTGAAATAAAGACAGTGTGATTTTGTTTTTCTACAGCTCCATCAAAACAAGCTCGAATTTAATGCCCATGCAGGATTGACAGAATTCCAGGAATTCTTTTGAATTAACAGCCGTTTCATTGTAGAGGGATCTTGAAGTTTATCCTTCTCAGTATACGGATACGCCCCACTCCTGCCTCATCTACCCAGATTCGATAATTAGCGGTTTTCCGAACAAAAACTTCCCTTTCATTCATAGTATACCCTGGCTTCTCTTACTGGATTCGATATCCCATTTGACTTCTTCAGCTAAAGACCGTCTTCCAGCAGCAATTACATCGAGCTGTTCATAGAGATATTCCCGCAGGAATACGTCCTCTATACTCTCCACCTCTTTTTCGATTTCGTGTATGCGATATAGTATGTTTTCCAGTTCTCTCTGCGCATGGTATCTGTATGTACTCTGCCAGCTTACCTCTATTAATGAAATTGAATGAGTTAATCTTTCAAGGCTGATTCTTATAAGCTGGTATTCTGGTTTCTTTAATTTCTCTTGTACATAGTTTTCATACTCATTGCCTTGAAAAGCAAAAATGATCCCTTCTTTGACTTGACATATTTCACCACATCCTCTTTTAACTGAAGACATATATATTCTTGAATATACAGGCAGGTTTTGTCGCTATTTAAACAAAGTCAGAATCGTCAGGGCAATAATTGCCGTAAGGACTAAACGATGGGTCAAAGAAAGGATTAACCCAAACAATCATATATATGCGCAGACCTAATCAATGCCTGATGGAGCATGCTCTTGAGTTTGGATTAAAGAGGGTTAGACCAGCTATACGGATGCTTTTCGATATGAAGGAAGTCATTTATGACAGTGAGTGGCTTTCAAAAACGAATAATGTTGAGCTATATTATATGTACCGTGACTTATCGTTCAGTAAAAATGATGCGCACACGATTAAAGAACATGGTCTGAGGTATGATATCACGGTCATCCCGCCCCGTATGCTTGGATGCGAATTCGTGAAAACAGCAGGGCATTACCATCCCAATGTACCTGGAACAGGCACGACATTTCCTGAAATATACGAAGTCTTAAGCGGTGAAGCTCATTATATTATGCAAAAATATGATACTGGTGAAATAAAAGACCTGATACTGATAAAAGCGCATGAAGGAGATAAAGTGCTTATTCCGCCTGGATATGGACATCTCACAATAAACGCCTCTAATAAGGAATTGAAGATGGCGAACTGGGTAGCGCGTGACTTTGAGTCAATATATTCGCCAATGAAGGAAAAAGGAGGCGGGGCATATTTCTTTCTTCAGGATGGAACAATTAAGAACCCAAAATATGGCCATGTGCCAGAAATAAGGATGCTTGAACCTACTAATTTTAAGGAGATTGGACTATCCAGAAGCAAAGAGATGTATGGACTTGTGAAGGATATTAGAAAACTTGAATTCTTAACAAAGCCTCATAAGTATATCTGGCTGTTTGAAAAGATATGAACTGTGCCCGAAAACCCTATTAACTCTTAAAGCATAGGAAAGTGTTGAGGCACGATAATGAAACAAATACTCGAGATACTTGAAAGTGATCCGAGAACCACACCAGAAGAAATCGCTACCATGACAGGGCTCACTGAAACTGAAGCCGCCTCAAAGATAAAAGAAATGGAGAAAAAAGGGATAATAAGAAAATACAAGACCGTGATTGATTGGGAAAAAGCAGGCGAGGAATATGTGTATGCGATCATCGAGCTAAAGGTCGCACTGCGCCAGCGCACGGGATACGATACTATTGCAGAGCGAATTGCAAGATTCCCCGAGGTGAGGTCTGTACGCCTTATTTCAGGCGACCATGACCTCTCTTTGACGGTCAGGGGGAAATCCATGAAAGATGTGGCTTTTTTCGTAGCAGAGAAAATAGCCACGCTTGAACAGGTACAGGGAACTGTGACGCATTTCGTACTGCGAACATATAAGGAGGATGGAGATGTCCTATTCGAAAAAGAGCGTTCAGAGCGCCTTGCTGTGTCGCCGTGAGTTCATAGCAGAAAAGGTTAAAAACATCCCTCCTTCAGGGATAAGGAAATTCTTTGACCTCGTGCTTGAAATGGAAGGCGTCATCTCTCTTGGTGTGGGAGAGCCTGATTTTGTTACGCCCTGGCATATCAGAGAGGCATGTATATATTCGCTTGAAAAAGGAGCCACTTCATATACCTCCAATAGCGGTCTTCTCGAATTGAGGGAATTAATATCAGGATATTTTAAAAAAGATTATGACGTCGATTACGCTCCACAGAATGAGATCCTTGTCACAACGGGTGTGAGCGAAGCCGCAGACCTTGCATTCAGGGCAATAATCGATCCTGGAGATGAGGTCATAATCCCTGAACCCTGCTACGTTTCCTATAAGCCCAGCGTTCTCTTATCAGGCGGGACGCCTGTTCCTGTACCGACATATCAGGATAACGAGTTCAGGATAACAGCAGAGCAAATAGAGAAAAGCATCACAGAGAGAACAAAAGCCCTTGTTCTGAGCTATCCAAACAATCCCACAGGTGCGGTTATGAAAAGAAGCGATCTTGAAGAGATCGCTGAAGTAGTAAATGAGAACGACCTTGTGGTGATATCAGACGAAGTGTACTGCAAGCTTACGTACTGCGGAAATCATACATGTTTTTCCTCAATTTCAGGAATGAAGGAAAGGAGTATCATCCTGAACGGGTTATCCAAATCCCATGCCATGACAGGGCTGCGCCTTGGCTTTGCTGCAGGAAATGAAGAGCTTATAGGCGCAATGACAAAGATCCATCAATACTCGATGCTCTGTGCTCCAATCACAGCCCAGATGGCAGCTATCGAAGCATTGAAGAACGGAGATGGCGAGATGCAAAAGATGGTTCGAGAGTATGACAGAAGAAGGCGGGTCATAGTGGATGGTCTGAACAGACTTGGGCTTGAATGTTTTGAGCCTGAAGGAGCGTTCTATGCTTTTCCATGCATAAAAAATACAGGCTTGAGTTCAGAGGAGTTCGCAGGCAGGCTTTTAAAAGAGCAGAGAGTTGCTGTTATTCCAGGCGATGTGTTCGGGGACTGCGGCGAAGGATATCTGCGGTGTTCCTATGCCACTTCGCGAGAAGAAATCATAGAAGCAGTAGCTCGAATTGGAGCATTTATTGATTCGCTCTGAGTAAATCAGAAAGCGCTTACTTCAGGTTGGCGCAGTCCTGCTCCAGTCTCGATCTCAACTGCTGTAGTCCCATCTGTCTTCTCAGATCAACAGCATCGATTCATTTCAATGCGAATTCTCCTCAAGGTTCGTGCCTCTATTGAGTAGAGGCTGGTCAGAGCGACCTACCATTTGTGGTTTGGGGCTGTTTTCTCAATGCCTGTGGATTTTACATGGGAAATCAGGGGTTCGATGGCAGGTGAAATGTAGCATCATCCATATTCCCTTCACTGACGTACCATTCACAAGGCACTGAGTGAACATAGATATCCTCTTGATTAGTTGGAGTGTCCGCAGGCATGTCAGACAAATATTCATTTTCCAAAATTTTCATCAGATATCCTCAAGCTCCTTGTTAATTTCATCAATATCAAAAGCTTCCGGATCGAAACTGCCGCCAGCCCAGTCCAGCATATCTTCGTGCTCTGGATTTTCAGGATCCTGAATTGCTTCCAGAAAATCATAATAACCCCCAACTCCACCGCAATCTTCAGGAGGACAGGCATGTTTGCCTTTAAGACAAATGGGATAGTGTTTATCGGGCTCTAAGGGCAGAATCTTTTCAACCAGGATATTATGTCGCCAATTATCTCCAAAATCGTATATGTATGTGAATCTGGCTCGTTCTCCTGAAACTACTTTACTCAATTTTATATTTTTTTCGTTTTTCACTTCAAACATGCTATCGGGATCAGGTTGTCCATATTCGATATTCTCGATAATGAATTCGTGGAGATGATAATCATACCATCCCATGACTATTTGCAGGATTCGGTGAAGTTTGACCAATGTGGTATCACTTGTAACCTGAATACGTCTCCATATAGGTGGACTGATATCCTCCAGTGTTACTTTTATCTGGTAAACGTAACTATCTGCTGGCTGCGTTATTTTGGCCCTCATGCCTTTATTCCGCACTATACTTGACGTTTACAATATTTAACTTCTTGCTTTTGGGCAGATAGCTTCTACACTTTAATAAACACCGATTTTCACAGGCTGTTTAACCGTCATAATTAAATATATCTAACTCAAAACATATTTTAATATCATATTATTTAACCAGGGGATCTCATAAGATTTCTTAAAAATCGGAATTGAAATCAAAATAGGTGCCTGGGCATTTATTAATATCCCTTGCAAACAATCGATGAAAGGGAGGGGAGGATGTCACCTTTTTACTTCAAGTTTGATGCTGACAATATCGTCCATAGAAAAAAGCGCATCGCCATATTTTAAAGGTATGACCTTAATCATTGGTTCATTAAAAGATAGGCTAAAAGCAATGCCTGCGCATGTTATCTCAGACCCCCCTGCTGCAATTTCAAGCGCAGAGACTTCAGGATGGAAATACCCCTGCGGTTTGATGACGCCAAAAAAATCATCCTCTGAGTTCGAAGCTATATACCCGTCAAGAAATCCACCGTCGATGGCAAACCCAGAGATATCGCCGCATTTCTGGTAACTCGAACAAAGAAGCGTATATCTCTTATTGACTTCTTTGACACCGCATTCAAGTTCCAGGGTCATGGATAAAGGAAGTCTGCTCCACTTAATGCTTGGTGTAAGGCGTAGATTGTTAGCTGCGCGCAGATAATTGCCCTGCTTCCTGACCTCAACATGCATAGCAGGGTCGTTCCAGAATATAAAATAGCCGTTCTTAATAAACGTCCCGATCCTTTCGCCTTTTGAAATCTTCTCGCCGATTGAAATCTCAGGTTTTACGTGAAGTATTTTAATGACATACCCACGCTGGCGTATGGCTATAACATATTCTTTAGAATCCCTGTCTTTGAAAGGAGTGGGAGTATTAAAACACTGGGTGTCGATTATTTCACCATTAACAGGCGAGAGCGCGTCGCTGCCGAAATTGCCGTAGTAAATATCAACGGCACTGAAGCTTTTATGGGCTGCGTAAGGGCTTTTCAGAAAAGAAAACTTAGAATCATCCGGAGCAAAAATATCGATTTCATCGTGACTTGCTATCTTTTTCATACTATCCATAAGCGCAGCACATTTTTGGGATTTCAATAATATCCAGTCCAAGTTCCCTGCTTGTAGTATAAGCCTTTCTTGAAGGCACAGCAATCCTGTCAATCCCGCTCCGGATAGCATACATATCAAGCATTGAGCGATACCTGCCGCCCGGGCGCACGCAGCTCAGTGATAGCGGGGTATCAAACATCTGCCGTGCTTCTGTTATCACCCTGACAACATCCTTTATTTGGGGAGGAGAGATACCTTCTAACATCGTTCCTTTTGTAGGGATGAATATCACTATTACGACCACAACAGGGTTAAATTTTTTAACTATTTCAAGTGCCCTGAACTCTCCTTTTAACTTACCGTTATGCAGCCCAACAATGATGTGAGGGGCAAGCGCGACCCCTGCTGATGAAAGGTACTTCAGTGAGTTCTCATAATCACTGACGTATGCGTCGATGCCAAGTATATCATGTATTGTTTCATCATCACCGATAACGTCCACGAGTGCCATATCCAGATAGCTGGAAAGTATCTGCGCCTGTGAACTGTCCACAATACCTGTATGTGCGCTGAGCTTGAGTTTTGTATCCTTCTTGATTTTTTTAATGCTTTCTGCAAACCTGTATGTAGGAACGCTTCCATAAGCAGTGCTTCCCCCGCTTAACAGAATTCCTTTTTCACCCTTATCAGCCATGCTGCGTGCCAGAGGATATAATTCAGAAGAGCCATCAAGCATGTGGTGCAGGTAGTGTGAATTGCAGTGCCTGCATTTAAGGGCGCAGTTGGTTCCTGTTAGAGATATAGGAGTAAAAGGTTCATTGAAAAAAGTGATACTGTTTCCAGCCCTGCGTCTGAATGCATGATGCATGGAAATTTCTGTTTCTGGATCGAGCTCTGAGTTCATATTTTGGCATTTGATGGAATTCTATGTTCTTAATATTAACACAAAAAATGAGACAGTTTCAATTTGTGTTGGCGAATAAAATTTAAATGATGAAACTGTATAAAGGTAACTACATTTTACCATAACCCCGTACTTGAAGGTACAGGGCTTAATAGCGTTTTTTGCCTATAAACCTTTCTCACCACTCGCGCAATTCTGTGAGGAAATGTATTTCTCAACCACTTCCCACCCCTGTCCCACGGAGCCGTGATAGCACCCAGCAGACCAGAGATGGTCTAAGAAAAAATTATGTACTAAGCTGGTATTTTAACACCTATGTTTCTAAAATTTAAGGATGAAGTTTCATCGATATTATCTATTGCTCTGACCGAAGCTGGATTTAAAACCGATGATCTTGTATTGAATGAATCACAGCATGCAGACATATCCTCCTCTGTTGCGTTCAAATTAGCTCCAGCATACAGACAGAGCCCAAAAGAGATATGCGAAAAGATCTATAAGCATATCAGGATACTCCCTGACTCAACTGTTGACCACGCTGAAATCACAGGACCTTATATCAACTTTTTTGTAAGCCGCGCCTTCTTGAACGAAACCATCCTGCGTGTTTTACTTGAACGGGAGGATTTCGGAAATCTTGACAATAAGGGAAAAGTCATCCTTGAGCACACCTCAGCCAATCCAGATGGTCCGCTGCATATAGGTCATATACGGAACTCGGTGATAGGCGATACGCTGGCGCGCATCCTGAAGCGGGCTGGTTTCGATGTCGAGACCCAGTATTATATAAACGATATGGGAAGGCAGATCGCTGTCGTGGTATGGGGACTTCTTAACTTCAAGTTCGATAAGACCAAAAAGACAGATCATGCGATCGCAGAGGTATATATCCAGGCTAACAAGTCTCTCGTGGATGAAAAGGAACATTCGCCTGAAGTAGATGACATCATGAAAAAATACGAGCTTGGCGACCCTGAAACCATCCAGAGATTCAAAGAAGCGATAGATACAGCCATGCAGGGAATACAGGAATCCCTGCTGCGTATGAATATCCATCATGATAGATTTATCTGGGAATCGATGTTCGTGCGCGGGGGCGATGTCAACAGGATGATAGAGTGCATCAAGGAGCTTGAGCGCTCAGGACTTCAGGATGGAGCGCTTATGGTCGATTTAAAGGACATGGGTATCCAGAAGCCTTTAGTAATCCAGCGCTCTGACGGGACATCGCTTTATACCACACGCGACCTTGCATACCATGAATGGAAAGCCAGTCAGTGCGACAGGATGATTGATGTTCTCGGCGCTGACCATAAACTTATCTCGTCTCAGCTTAAAGCTGTACTCCGCATCCTTGGCATAAAAGAACCTGAGATCGTGATTTTTGAGTTCGTATCGCTTCCAGAGGGTTCGATGAGCACACGGCGGGGAGTTTTTATCTCGGCTGATGAACTCATTGATGAGGTAGAAAAAGCTGCATATTCTGAAGTGAGCAAGAAAAGACCAGACACTGATGACGCATTCAAAAAGAAAGTGGCTGAATTCGTAAGTATTGGAGCAGTGAGATACGATATTATCAGGGTCTCTCCAGAGAAGGCGACCACGTTTAACTGGGCTGAGGCTGTTGATTTCGAAAAGCAGGGCGCACCCTTTATCCAGTATGCGCATGCCAGGGCATGCAGCATACTCAAAAATGCTCAGGATGAAGGTATCGTGTTCGGGGATTTTGACACAAATATTCTCCTTGAAGAACAGGAAATCGCGCTGATAAAAAAGCTTGCGCAATTCGGGAATGTTATCGACAACGCGGCGAGGGAATTAAAACCCAACCTGCTTGCAATTTATGCCCGTGAACTTGCAGAGGCTTTTAACCAGTTCTACAGGTATGTGCCTGTGCTTGGGGCAGAAACAGAGTTCAGGGCTGCCAGGCTTGCACTGGTTGACTGCTCGCGCATCGTACTGGCGAACGCGCTTGATACTCTTGGGATAACAGCACCTGAATCCATGTAGTGAATTTTTTATTGTTCATGAACTCTATTGATTAATTTTTTTTACCCACGCCTTTTAAAAAATCCAGCCATCTTTTTGCATCATCGATTTTCCGCCTGATTTCATCGCTGGATTCTTTTAATTTTACTTTACCTTCTTCGCATTCTCTCAAATCCATTATAGCACGGATAAGCGCCGCAGATTCATGATATAATCTTTTTGCCTCTTCGCGGGTGAGATTTGCTTTGAGAAGTGTCTCTTCATCGTATTTTTCTTTTTTCTCAAGCAGGCTGACTATATCCATAAAATGCTTCTTTTCCTGCCCAGAAAGCTGTTCTTTATGTATACATCGCCATATCAATTCATGAAGTTCTATGTTTTCTCCATCCACTTCGACCTTGTCAGGCAATCTTTCACCCACCCATACAAGGAATCGATGCAATTCAAAAAGTAATTGCTCCCGTTCTTCAAGAGAGAGGTAATTATCGAGATGGATTTCTTCTTTTTGTTGCATAATATCCAAATGTCGGGATAGCATATATTGATTTCTGGCAGAATGTAGTTCTTATTTCAACTTATTCCAAATATATTTAAGCGAAATTTATATAGTATAATCAAATAAAATTTTGAATATTGAATAAATTTTTATACCATGTGAGAAAGTAATATTTAATGTAAAAAAACTTATTAAAAATAAGTAAAAGAGGTAAGAAAATATGAGAATAAGAGTAGTCAGTTCAAAAGAGGAAATTAAATCCCTCGGAGAGAACGAGAAGATAATCCATCTTGCTTTCAGACCATCGAACAAAGATATTTTTACATTAGTACACTCATGCCCTGATGTGAAAGCGATACATATACCGAGTTCTTATATCAAGACGATATCGCGCTCAACCAAGATGTTCCTTGATATGCAGGGCATTGCGCTTCTGGAAGGCGATGTATGGGGGCACAGAAAAGATATAAACGAATATTCTGAGGTTAAGCCCGAAGTATTTGAAAGAATGCAGGAACTCAAATCAGAAGGTCTGTCAGAGCCTGCCATCCTTGATAGGTTGGGAAGGGAAACCCGTCTCAGCAAGGATTTATTAAAATTCTTCTTAAAGGAAAAAATAAAAAAGAAATAAATTTCTTTTTTATTTTTTCATCTTTTTATGTATTTCATCAAATAATTGCTCGTCGCTCTTGCCTTCAGTATCTACGCCAAGGTCTTTTGCCATTTGCCCTATCTTCGATGGTTTTGCTTCGGAATTTGCTCTATAAATTGATTTTTCAACTTCCTTCAATTCAAGTTCTGACTCATATCTCGCTTTTTTAAACTCACCTGCAGCCCTGCCGAACGAACGCGCAAGCTCAGGGATCTTATTTGCTCCGAA
>JAWOKW010000150.1:0-13068 GCA_033854095.1 Candidatus Methanoperedens sp.
TTCCACATGTATTTCACTGCCGTGGGCTTTTACGAATCCGTTAGATATTGAAAGCCCAAGCCCGCAGCCGCCTATTTTTCTCCTTGAGGTACCGTCAACCTGATAAAATTTCTCAAAAATTTTGTTAAGGTTATCTTTTTCTATTCCGATACCCGTATCTTTCATGCTGACCTCTATATTCTCATTGTTATCTTTTGCAGATAAAAGTATACTTCCTCCTTCTGGGGTGAATTTCAATGCATTCTCAAAGAGATTATTCAAGACAATAATAAGCTTTTCTCTGTCAGCCATCGCATGAGGAAGTCCCGGAGGGATATCCAAAGAAACTGTTATATTTTTTTTCAAAGCGAGCTGAGCGATATTTTCAAAAGCTAAAACCGCGATTTCATGAATGTTAACCTGCTGCAATTGAAGCTCCACCTTCCCTGCTTCAATCTTTGAAATGTCAAGCATATCATTGATCAACTTTGTCTGGCGGTCGATATTCCTTATCATTATCTGAAGATTCAAGATACTCAGCCGATAATCTCATGGATAAAAGAGGCGTCTTTAATTCATGCGATACAAGTGAGATGAAATCGGATTTCAATATATCAAGTTTTTTTAACTCTTCATTTGCTGCAATAAGTTCTTTATTTTTTTCTTTCAGGTCATTATTCGCTATTTCGATTTTTGTTTCCAGCTTTTTTCTTATATTCAACAGCTCAGCAGCTGTCTCATTGAATATCTCTGTCAGCCTTCCGATCTCATTGCTGGAAGACACTTCTACAGGCTTGAAATTACCTTTCACCAGACCCAGTGCTCCATCTTCAAGAGATTTTACAGGCTCTGTGAGCCTCTTTGAGATAACCAGAGCAAGAAGAACAACAGAGATAATCCCAAGAGAAGATATCCCTATCATCAGTTGACCCAGCGCTAAAACTCCGGCGTATGCCTCATCCCGATTCATTTCCACGATGAGCCCCCATCTATAAAGCGGAAGCCAGTAATAAGAACCCAGCACATTTTTGCCGTTGTAATTGATGTATTCATCAATGCCGTTCATTTCATAGGTTACCTCCTTAACTGCGAAGTTGTTCTTGATGTTATCAAGCAGAATTTTTGACCTGTTCCTGTGAAAGATAAGGTCTCCATCTTTATTCACTATAAAGACCTCACCTGATCTTCCGATGTCGATATTTTCAATAATCCTGTACAGGCGGTCCATACTTATTCTCGCAGCCAGCACCCCCACGATCACGCCATTTTTTCTAATTGGATTGGTTATTATTATTTCAGGAGAACCCGTGAGCACAGAAAGAGAAACATCCGATACATACAGTTTTCCTCGAACGGCTTCAATGAAATAACGCTCTTTACTGGCATTTCCTGTGCTGTAGAGAGTCGAAAATGTTATGTTTCCTTTCAGGTCAAGGATAAAGAATTCTTTATATATGTCAGGATATTTATTTTCAAAAGTGTTCAGATACTTGCGAAGCTCTTCTTTTTCTGCAATGGCAACTATACTGGAACTGGAAATCACGCGCATATCATCTTTTCTTGCATCCATCCAGTAATCAATAGCATTACCAGTATTTTCAGTCGCACCAAGCAGGCTCGCCATCACCGAGTCACGGATGGCATCTTTGCTATAATCATAAGATATGTAAACAACAAGAGACAGCGGTATTACTGATACCAGCAGAAAAAATATGATAAGTTCGGATCTTATTCTCACATATTTGTATTAATATTGCTTCATAGTTTATATTTTTTACCAGCATCAAAAGGGTTATAAGAGCCGTCTTCCATAAAACGTGCATCGACCGTTATGTTCAAATGAGGATTTTATGAGTGAAAAAATTGGAATACTGGCACTTGGACATGGAAGCAGGCATCCGCATAATAAAGAAGTGGTTACAGGCGTTGCAGAGCTGATCGCTAAAAAATACAGGGATATAGTTGTCCATACAGCTTTTATGAATATGAACAATCCAACTGTGAAAGAAGGTCTTGAGGCTTTCAAAGGCACAGGGGTCTCCACAATAGTAGCTGTTCCTATTTTTCTGGCACATGGCGTTCATACGATGGAAGATATTCCGCAAATCCTTGGCATAAGCAGGGATGCGAGAAAAACCACGATAAAACTTGACGGCAGGGATGTGACACTTATTTATTCAGAACCGCTTGGAACTGATGAATTGATTGCTGAAGTGGCATTTAAGAGAGCTAAAGAAGCACTTGATGCTTGAAAACTCCAGAGTGGCTGTACTCGATCTAACTCACGGCGGAATAGTACTTGCCAGAAAGTTAAAGAATTTTGCTGGTTCTGTAACAGGGATCGATGTATACAGGACTCTCAGCCCTGGAATACTGTCCAGCCTTGAAAATGAAGGTATCAGAACTTCTAAGGAGGCTTTGAATCCAGAGGATTTTGATATACTGATCTCCCCAGTGCACCTTGATCCCGGTTATCCTATGCTCCGTGATGTTAAAATACCTGTTATATCGCATCATGCTGCCGTAGGACAGATTTTATCAAATTATGACCTGAAGGATAAAACCATAATCGAAGTCACAGGTACGAAAGCCAAAACAAGCGCATCGATTTTATTAGCAGAAATTTTATCGAAAGGAAAAAAAGTGGTCTCTCATACAAGTCGGGGTGTAGAGGACTGGAGCACGGGAACGAATATCCAGAGAGGGCTCAGCATAACCCCTGCGAGCATGCTGACAGCCCTTGATGCCGTCAGGGAAAAAGGGATTGAATTTGACGTATTCATATCCGAAATATCACTTGGCGGGACAGGCTTTGCAGATATAGGTGTCATAACCACGATAGCAGGTGATTATAAAATCGCGAACAACACAAGGATGGCAAGCGAAGCAAAACGCCAGATGATACTTGATGCAAAACCAGGAAGCTGTCTTGTCATAAACAATGACGCCTTGAGATATTTTGGAGCATGCAGGCGGAATGTAAACATCATTTCCTTTTCAGAGTCTGTCGATGCCTCATGCAATGTCTATTATGAGAACAATAGAACTATAGCGTATTATCACGGCGGTAATCAGGGCAGAATCCATATCCGTGAGAACCCTGATTACGATATATATTCCTATAAAACCGCGTTTGTCTGTGCTGCGGCTGTGGCTCTTGCAATGGAAATCGAAAGCGATGCCATTGAACGTTCAATCCTTGGATTCAAAGGTGCAGAAGGGCGCATGAAGAAAGTCTCATTTTCAGGAAGAACACTGATAGATAATTCAAATTCTGGCTTGGATATAAAGACTTCTGAGAAAGCGCTCTTGTTTGCAAAGTCCCTTAGCAGGCGCATCGTGATGGTGCTTGGGGAAGAAGCAAAACAGGTATGTGAAGGGCTTGAACCTTCAGGGGTAAAGCGATTCGTTGATATGCATATAGGTGAGCTTGATGCTCTGATACTCGTAGGAGAAAGGATGCGCCATCTTGTTCAGGGCAATAAGATCTATTATGCAGATGGGCTATCTGAGGGACTTGCGCTCGCGACACGATTGACGCAGGAAAACGATATTATTTTATCCTGCGTAAAGTGTTTCAGGTAAATATGGAACAATTGCAAAGACCCATAAAACATGCAAAAATAGTCAGCGATATGAGCGCAAGCCAGCTTGTGGAAAGCTTATCTGGCTGTGCGTTCGGTGCTGGGCGTCTTTGTGAAGCTGTTGATATATACAGGGAAATGATAAGCGACAGAAAATGCACGAAATTTTTTGGTCTTGCTGGTGCGATGGTGCCTGCAGGGATGAGGCAAATCGTGAGCGACCTTATAAGGGATAAAGAAATTGATATACTTGTCACCACAGGAGCGAACCTTGTTCATGATATTATTGAATCTCTCGGGCTTCATCATTACAAAGGAACTGATGGTGTTGATGATATTGAGCTTAGAAACCATGCTATTAACCGTATCTACGATGTGTTCCTGCCTGAGCAGCATTTTTCAAGGCTTGAAGAAAAGCTCCAGTCCATCTTCAGGGAATTTAATGACACGCTCTCGATAAGTGAATTTCTCTCACTAATAGCTGGGAAACTTGATGATAATAATTCCATATTAAAAAGCGCATATGATATGGGCATACCTGTTTACTGCCCTGCTATTCAGGATTCGATAATTGGTTTACAGGCATGGTTATACAAACAAACAAAAAAACTTAATGTTGATGTCTTTGCAGACATGAAGGGATTGATTGATCGATGTTATGAGGCTGAGCGCGCAGGAGTTGTGATAGTGGGCGGAGGTGTACCCAAGAATTTTATTCTTCAATCCATGCTTGTTACACCAAAGTCATTTGATTATGCGATACAGCTCACCATGGATAGACCAGAGCCAGGCGGTCTCTCAGGCGCCACGCTTGATGAAGCGCGTTCATGGGGAAAAATCGGAGAGAAAGCGAGGTCAGTGACTGTATATTCAGACGCTACAATCACGCTTCCGATGATCATAGCTGCAAGCAGGGCATAATATGCACAAACGTACTCAACTCATACTTGCTCTTGACGTGAGGGATGAAGAGAGAGCAGTCTCAATATCAGAAGACGTGGCTGGCTGCGTTGATGCCATTAAAGTAGGCTATCCGCTTGTGCTCGGAGCAGGTCTTGGTATAATAAACACCATTTCGGATTTTACAGGGTGCGACAGCCTTGCTGAGTGCATCAGGGCAGGAAAGGAGTATAATGGTGACATATATGTTGTGACAGAAATGAGCCATCCCGGAGCTTTGGATTTTATGCAACCAGCAGCAGAAGCCCTTGTGCGCCTCGAACTTGATTCCAGAGCAGCAGGTATTATTGCTCCTGCCACACGTCCTGAAAGAGTTAAACAGATACGCAGCGTCGCTGACGGGTTGACGATAATCTCTCCAGGTGTGGGCGCGCAGGGCGCAAGTGCGGCAGATACTATCAGGGCAGAAGCAGATTATGTTATTGCCGGGAGGAGCATTTATAATGCAGAGCATCCTGAAATCGATGCTGAAAAGATAGTACGTGAGATTGAACAGTGCCGATGATGACAAACCGTTGCTGAAACGTGATGAACCCTATGAGTACTGAAGGCGCTGAACTATATATAGCAAAGTCGTAGCATAGCGATATTTGCTATATTTCTCTGTGCTATTTTTCAGAAGTCTATCGTTAGATATACTGGAGAGTGAAAATGCTGGGCAGTTTCGTAAATCTTTTATAGCATTGCGTCATCGTACTGGATTTAAGGAAACATGGAATTAAAGTACGATTCACCAACCCACATAATCGATGGTATATACATCGGAAATTGGCATGAGGCAGATGAATTTCAAGATAGCTTTGAAGTATTCACAGTAGCGAAAGAATCCGAATTTAAAGGAAAACATCTTCATCCGCTCACTGATAATGATAATCCAGATATAGCAGGTCAGCCGCAGTTGTTTTAGGCTATATGATTATGAGTGGCTGGTCATTTCATAATGCATATAGATATATGCAAGAACGTGGACGTATTTTAATTGTAAACAGTTACTTTCAGATATTATTAAATAGAAAAGAAGATAAACTCCGATTTCTTACACACACATAAATAGAGAGAAGTTCAAAAGAATAAGTATGCTAAATCTGTTTCAGGATTTATTCATCAGGATGCTTGTCATAGTAGGTGTCTGGGATTTTATCCTCTATTGGCTTTCGACCAAAGGTCAGATTTCAGTTCCTATGATGATATTGATTTTCATAATGGAAATGATTGTGATAACAATCAGCCTTTGGTATGACCTGAAGGTAAAAAAATGGGAAAGAAAGCATAATTGAGGGAAGAAATATGGAAAATAAATTCAAAGCAAGAGCATCAGCATTTCTAAAAGTAATCGCACTTGAATTGGTCGTCAGCATCATAATGCTCGTGATGGGTCACCTGCTGGACAACATGTATTTTCGGGGGGTAGGAATAGGACTTTTAATTTCTTGGGTAACTGGGGCTATCGCTTATTGGAAAGTAGGAAGAGGAAAGTGAACAAGCATTTCAAAATTCAATCCTAAATGCAAAACTGCTAAGACTTTTTACACAGAGGCTACTTTTTACACAAAGCTCCTGTGCCTTATATCTATATAAATACTTGAATACATACATACACTATGAACTCATCATGTCATCGTTGTGGTTATGAATGGGACTACAACGGCAAGGGTGAATGGTATACTTCATGCCCGAAGTGCAGGACTTCGATAAGCGTGAGGAATAGGGTTAAATGATATACTCACGCCAGATAAATCTGGCGATTTCCAACGGTGAGTAATATGGCAAAGACAAAATGGTGACACTCGAAAGAGGTTGAACATCCAAACATAAAGCCAGACTGGGCTATAGAAAAAAGGGCGGAAGAAATACGGAACTATAATTGTATTTGTGGTCACGCAGGTAGCGAGCATAGATACCCGCACATATACTCTTTGTTCTGTCCTTGTGGCGGCGGATTAGCAGGTTGCGGTTGTGAAGAGTTTGTTCCAGCCCGACATATAAATAATTGGCAGTGTCCTAAAATAGACCTCATAATTTACATTATGTAACATACATTATTATCTTTTGCGATGTTATATGGCTAGACCACGGAGTAATATTGAGATTACATGTCAGAATCCAAATTGTAAATATTTTTTGATGGAAGAAGGAAAAGATATACTGAAGCGTGGAAAAAATCGAGCAGGGCATCAACAATACTATTGTAATCACTGCCGTACATGGTTTGTTGAAACAATGAATACACCACTTTATCATAAACATCTATCAAAGTCAGAAATTATCAATATATGCAGGCATTTAGTAGAAAAAAATGGTATTAGATCGATTGAACGGATAACTGGTCATCATCGCGATACTATAGGTCAGCTTTTAGAAGATCTTGCATTACATGCTGAAATGGTGAATTCAATTCTTCTTCATGATGTAAAACTTGGACAATTTGAGGTCGATGAGATGTGGACATTCATTAAAAAAACAAAAGAAAGTTGAGCCAGGAAGCACAAATTCAGATGTCGATGGTGATGCGTGGATATTCAATTTCATAACGAGAAGGTCATATTTAATGGTTGCATACGAAGTTGGAAAACAGGGGATGGAGTCATGTAGAAAATTGTTTGAAAAGGTCTTTGAGCGAGCACAGTTACCTTTTCCAGACAATAAAATCTAAATTTTTTCTGATGGTAATGACGATTATACAAACACTATTCCTGAATATTACGCTAAACCGTGCGTTGATTATGGGCAACTTATAAAAATAAAGGAAGCTGGCAAAATAGTTGATAAAATAAAAATTATCGTTTATGGAACTCCAGGTTATGACGATATCGAGACTCCAGACATCGAAAATATGAATAGCATCTGCCGTGAACGAATAGGGCGATTGGTTCGTAAAACAAAATGTTTTTCAAAAAAGAAAACAAGACTTGTTAATGCAATCGAATTATATCAATTCTATTGGAATTTTATGGACAAGATAACGAAAAGTGAAACCCCTGCAATGATTGAGGGTTTAGCGGATTATCAATGGAATTGGGATAACTTTTTTTATTTCAATTATGCGGTATAAATTAGGACACTGCCAAATTTAATCATTTTTATGAACCCTCAGATACCAAAAAATTCTTCCGCCAAAAACAGCATCGGTAGAGTCACTACTGACTGATGATGACTGCTATGAGTACTGAAGGCATGAATCTATATATAGATAAGTCGATTGACATCGATTTTTCTAAGTACTATTTTTTCAGCTTTCCAAGTTATCAAATAAGAGTTTATCAGATAAAAAGAAAGCTCTTATTAAATTCCTTTTGTTATGCAATTTGAAAACATCAACTTAGTGTCTATCACGCGCCGGAGATAGGCTCTTATAGCTTAATGCTCAAATTTTCGTAATTTGTAAACATGTAGTAGAACACGGATTAGACGGATGGTACGGATTTACACGGATTCCAGTATCCGTGGTCATCCGTGTCATCCGCGGCACCCGCGTTCTCTTCACTTATTTACGGTTATTTAAGAGCGCGACTATAGTAATACGGCGAAATAGAAGACTCATTCTTTGTGATGGCACACGATGCGGATATGGATGAAACCCTTGAACTTGGAAATATGTTCAACCAGCAGACGGTCATCCATGTGAAAAACAGAAAGCAGCGCATGATATATACCACAGATACGAAGTTAGACAACGGGCAGGTAGCAAAGAAGGGAATGTATCTTGAAGGCACGGGATGACGCAACGTAAAACCTGACGAATCGGATTATTATACGGAAATCAAAGTGGGCGATGATAAAATCGTGAGGTACAGCCTGAATTTTGAGGACGAACTTAAATCACCTGAACCGTAATACTTTGAATTCGGAAAGGGAAAAGTGAAGATACAGAAATAGATATCTATATATAAAAACAACACCATAAATATACACATGGTAAATATGCCCAAGAAAAAATCAACTATGTGTATGGATTAGGAATACTTATGACAATAAAAGAATTATAAGGAAATAAAACCAATGGCAAGAGCAAACGGAAACGGTGAGAAAGTAAAATCAATGGAAAGCTGGATATGGGACGCAGCTTGCAGTATCAGAGGCGCAGCTGATGCGGCTAAGTTCAAAGATTATATTCTCCCCTTGATTTTTATCAAGAGATTATGCGATGTTTTTGACGATGAGGTTGACCGCATAGCAGAAAAAGTAAAGAGCAGAACCAAAGACCCTGAAAAAGAAAGAACGTGGGATGTGATCAGAAAACTATCTGATAAAATCGGGCAACAGCTTACTGATATTCTTCGTGACGTAGCTAAGGAAAATAAAGACCTGCAAAGAATTATCGACCGTGTTGATTTTAACGCCACCACACACGGGCAGCGTGATATTGATGATGACCGATTGAGCAAACTAATTGAAAAGATCTCAGAAAAGCGATTGGGATTGAAAGATGTGGAGCCTGATATAATCGGGCGCAGTTATGAGTATCTGATACGCAAGTTTGCAGAAGGAAGCGGGCAAAGCGCAGGAGAGTTCTACACACCTACAGAAGTGGGTTTCATAATAGCGAAAATTATGGATGCTGAGGCTGGCATGGAAATTTATGACCCCTGCTGCGGGAGCGCCGGTCTGCTCATTAAATGCGAGATAGTAATGGAAGAAAAAATGGCGCTGCGCTCTAAAGAGAGATATGCGCCGCTTCAATTATATGGACAGGAGTTTATTGCTTCTACATGGGCAATGAGTAAAATGAATATGGTGATACATGACATGGAGGGGAAAATTGAAATTGGCGACACGATGAAAAATCCTGTTTTTAAGGATGCTGGCAAGCTAAAGAATAAAGAAAAGGAGTGCCGCAAATGGTTTGTTGAGCATGACCTGATCGAAGGGGTGATTTACCTGCCTGAGAATTTGTTTTACAATACATCTGCACCAGGGATTATCATTTTCCTGAATAAGGTGAAGCAGCATAAGAATAAAATCTTTCTTTTGCATGCAGGCAAAGAATTTGAAAAGGGTGATCCTAAGAATTATATCACAAAGGAAGGCATAGAACGAATCGCCGAGGCATATAAAGCCTTCAAGGAGGTTGACAAATTTTCCCGGCTGGTAGATAAAGATGAGATCGTTAAAAATGATTACAATATCTCGCCCAGCCGCTATATTCAGATTAATGATGCTTACACCTACCGCCCCATTGAAGAGATAGTGGATGAACTTCGTGAGCAGGAGAGCGAGTATGTTACTATTGATGCGGAAGTTAAAAATATTCTCACAAAACTGGGATTTAAATATGGGTAGGCTAATAGATGTATATCCTGCAATAGTTAAATATCTTAAATCACATCATTATATCTATGTGCCATGCTACTGTTGAAGTAAAAAAATGGGGTAAATCCTTTGGAGTAGTTATACCTGAAGACAAAGTAGCAGAGTTAGGATTATCTGAAAAAGATATTATAGACATCAACATTTTAAAGAAAGAAAAAGTGAGTGGTTTTGGAATAGCAGCAGGAAAAAAGCCATTTGAAAGAGAAGAGCCCGAACACGAAGACCTGTGGTGATATTGTGTTCTTGATGGATACATATGCATGGATTGAGTATTTCTTGGGATCAAAGCGAGGTGAAAAAGTTAAAAAAATAATTGAGGATGAGAATAATGTTATTATCACTCCAGAATGCTGTCTGGCTGAAATAAAAGGCTGGGCTATAAGAGAAAATGTGGATTTCGAGGAACTATATACAATTGTGAGGAAGATTTCTGATATCAGATGCATTCTTACTCAGGACTGGCTGGAAGCTGCAACGATTCGAAGTGAAATCAGGAAAATAGAAAAAAACTTTGGTATGATCGATGCTCTTATCCTTGCTCAACAAAAGAGAACAGGCTGCACAATTGTCAGCGGTGATACTCATTTTCGAAACTTGAAGGATGTTATTTTTATATGATTCAGTATATTAAAAGTTTGGTGATGCAACAAATCTGCGTTTATCTGCGTTCATCTGCGGTTAAAATTTTATTGAATTTTATACAATCGATTGCGAGCTTAAACCAGTGCAACAAACATCATTACATAAAGCCATTCAAAGTGGGGTATTATGGAAGGTTATAGTAATACGGATATTGGTTTTTTCCCTAATGATTGGAATGTTGGTCGTATTGATAACTTTTTTGAGATACAACAAGGTAAGCAAGTCTCAAAGTCAAATAGAGTTGGCAAGAATCAAAGACCATTCCTTAGAACGTCAAATATTTACTGGGGAAAGATTGTACTTGAAGAACTTGACTATATGCATTTTTCAGAAGATGAAGAAGCAAGGTATCGATTGGAAAAAAATGATTTATTAGTATGTGAGGGTGGCGATATTGGACGAACAGCCATATGGAATCAGGAATTGGAAAATTGTTATTATCAAAACCATTTACACAGGTTAAGAGCAAAAAAAGGTGATATAGACCCTTTGTTTATTCTACAATGGTTAGAATATTCCTTTGGTTATGGTAAAGTTTATTTTGGTAGAGCCAACGTTACCACCATACCAAATCTTTCGAAGTCTCGTTTATCAGAACTCATTATTCCACAACCTCCCCTTCCCGAACAGCGCAAAATCGCCCACGTCTTAAGCACGGTGCAAAAAGCCATCGAGCAGCAGGACAATCTCATACGCACCACCACCGAACTGAAAAAAGCCCTCATGCAGAAGCTCTTTACTGAAGGCACCAGAGGCGAAACTCAGAAAGAAACAGAAATCGGGTTAGTGCCGGAGAGTTGGGAGGTGGTGAGGATTGAAAGGGTAGTTAATAAAACGAAGATGAGAGATTCACGCAAAGAACCAAATTATGAATTTGTGTATGTTGATGTATCAAGTGTTTCTAATGAATTTTTTAGAATCGAAAATGCAACAAAGTTGTTAGGAAAAGATGCACCAAGCAGAGCCAGAAAAATCATCCATAATGGAGACGTTCTATTTGCAACTGTTCGTCCCACCTTAAAAAGAATTGCCAAAGTAACACCAGAATTTGAAAATTAAATTTGTAGTACAGGTTACTGTGTCCTACAACCAAAATCAAATCGAATAATTCAGGAGTTTCTTTATCAATATCTGCAAACTGATTTTTATATATCCAAGATTGAAAAACTGCAAAGAGGTGCAAGCTATCCTGCTGTCAGAGATACAGATGTAAAGAATATGCTAATTCCTTTACCAAGTATAACCGAGCAAATTGAAATAGGCAAGGTTCTGAATTCGTTAGATGAAAAGAACTCAATATTAATTAGGAAAAAACAATCCCTCACCGCCCTCTTCAAAACCCTCCTCCACGAGCTGATGACAGGGCAGCGCAGGGTGCATGAGGTGGAGTTCGAAGCGCGTGAGTCACAGACCTCGCCCTGAAAAATCACAGCATAACAGCATCTTTGAAATTTCTAAAATGAACATCCCCGGTCAATACCTTCATTTTCCTGCTGCGGGCTGATGCGAGTATTATTGCATCAGCAAGACCGAAATCAGGCACCTTTGCCTTGTTTTCAGCATGTATTTTTGCAGCTTCAATCGCGATGTTTATATCAAGCGCCGCCATAGCGCATCTTTTCATTATGAAATCCTTTCTTTCCTCTGCCTTTCCATCCGTTCTGAGAGATTTGGAGTATATTTCTGCTATTACTATCGGGGAGGTATATAATTGCGTGTCATCATCCACTAATTTTCTGACTTTTTCGCCCTGTCTGGTCCCCATGAAATATTCCATCCAAGCGAAGGAATCCAGCATCATTATAATCGATCCTCATGGTCTCTGAGGTCTGACAGGTCAGTTTCTTGCATTGTCCCGAAAAGGCTCTTTTTCTCTTTGAAAAGCGTTTTAATTAGTATTTCATTTATTTTTTCTGATATATTTTTGACTCCAGCCTTTTTAAGGTTTTGATAGACATCCTCTCTTAACTTTATTGTAGTTCTGACGTATCCTGTCATCATCAACACCTGCATGTGTGATATCATCTACATCAACATAAAATTTTCGGTGGATGTTCAGAATGCGCATGGATTCAGGCAATCAGCGGTCTTTATATGACTAAAGATAAAATAATAGAAAAGGTGAAAAACTATGAAAGCGGAAAAATTGCTTGAACGCATCACTCTTGATCCCAGCATTATGACAGGAAAACCTGTGATCAGGGGAACAAGACTTACGGTGCAGTTTATCCTGGGATTATTAGCACATGGTGCCTCTGTGGAAGAGATTCTTGAAGAATATAAAGGATTGACCAGGGAAGATATACAGGCATGTTTGCTATTTGCGACAGAATTCCTTGAAAACACCACGTTTATGCCTTTGACAGCAGAGGCATGCTAAGATGCGTTTCCTTGTGGATGAATGCACGGGGCCAGCGATTGCACAGTGGTTGCGCCAGCAAAATCGCATATTGATCACAAATGATAAAGATTTTGGTGACCTTGTATAGTCAATCATAGCCCATTTACCCTAAATTATTAGTATATATACGAACAATATACTGTAATTATGTTATCAACTAAAAGAAAGGGAAACAAAACTCTCAAACGTGAG
>JAWOKW010000151.1:0-5869 GCA_033854095.1 Candidatus Methanoperedens sp.
TCATCATCGCACCAGATGGGATAACAGGGAACCTTATTTTCAGGACTCTTGTTTTCGTTGGTGGAGGGCATGGTTATGGCGCCCCTGTTCTGATCGAAAAGGTGTTCGTGGACACTTCCAGGGTTAAAGAAGATGCCTCCCGTGCTATTATGCTTGCAAGCGCTCTGAAAAAACCAGGTTAAGCGCATGTCGCTTTGAAGAAAAAGGATGGAGGGTTACATTTTATCGAAAGTGCGGCAACGTCGCGCCGAGAGTTAGCAGGTATGTTTTTGACATTAAAAGGAAAGCGCAGGTCAACCCGATAAATGAGAACATTAACCCGAATCCTGACACCGCGGGCGTAGCTCCTTCGGTTACGACCACGTAGAGCCTGAACTGGCGCGAAGGTGCTTCGCAGGGCGGCTGCTCTTTTCTGCAAATTGGGTCCCCAATAGCGGTCAGCATGGCTTGACCGGATTTGTGCGCTTTATATATGCCCTGTGCCCCTCTTACGACCAGCACATTCACGACCCGGCTTAGGACTGTCTGGTTATCCACTGTGACATTCCAGTCATAGCCTTCTCCCAGATAGAGCAGGAAGGTTTCATTGACCTGGAGTGTAATCGTCTTTCCATTATCTTCAAGCGTGATGTTTCTGCTTTCTGCTGCCAGAGCAGGTTCAACAGCAGAGAACAGCAGAAAAACAAATATCATCGCCAGTATCATATACAATTTCATGGCTGACTCCTTACTGTTAAATAAGTATTTTAATTGCGCATACTTAAGGATTCCTGAACGAAACATTTATCACGAATAATATCTTATAGTGACAAAAAGGGTTGAAAACGTGGAGGATGGCTATCAGTTCATTTCTAATGAAATGGCTATTGTGAGATACATCAAAACAATAGCGGTACCCTTTTCCTATAACAGAAAATGACAAAGCCAAAAAAATCCAGGACAGGAATTTGCCCTGGCAGGGTTTTGAAAGTCTGATACTTGAAGCAGTTCAGGAACTGCCATCAAGAAATAAATAGGAGGTAAGATATGGACAAACGTAGCATAATTGCCGTTCTGGCAATTGTTCTAATGAGCTTTGCGCTTGTTACTGTAGCAAGTGCAGAAGAAAGGAACGCAGACGAACATGAAGAAAATGGGGATAATGGGGATAATGGAAATAATGGAGAACATGGGCAGCCTTTTCAAGAATTGTGGGATGCCATCGATTCGCTTAGTGGGCGAATAGACAATATTACGCTTACACCAGGACCGCAGGGACCACAAGGTGAACAGGGACCAGTCGGACCGCAGGGCGAACAGGGATCACCAGGAGCTGATGGAGCAGTGGGACCTCAGGGACCACAGGGTGAACAGGGACCAGTTGGACCACAGGGTGAACAGGGACCAGTGGGACCTCAGGGACTACAGGGCGAACAGGGACTACCAGGAGCTGATGGAGCAGTGGGACCTCAGGGACCACAGGGTGAACAGGGACCGGCTGGACCTCAGGGACCACAGGGCGAACCTGGGAACGATGGGCGCTCAGTAGCCATATTCACAGGTACCCTGTTGAATCCTGGCGATACGCAGACGCATACGATATATGACCTGCCGAGCCACACAAGTTCGCATCTGGAGCTTCTTGCAGTTGTTCAAGATATAAATTCCGACACCAATCGCCTGTATCACCACGGTGAGTATGGATGGTATCGGGAGTGGACTAACGCACCAACGAAGCAAGTCCTCGGGACACCGATAAATGCCGGTACAGGATCGTATACTCTCGAAACGATTGCCAGTGGTAACAGCATCCAGGTTAAGGTGACATACGTGGGAAGCTATGCCACGAACACTGACTACCGCATCATTGCAAAGTGGATGACAGGAAGATAGCGACCTGAAAATCCGTGCAGTTGACAGGGCGCAAATAGAATGATTGGGCGCCCTGTGTTTTTTAATACTTTATTTTTTTCACCTTTTGCTGGGTCAGTTACCCTTCAGCCGCCTTTTTCTTAAGTTCAGCCAGTGCGTTAAGCGCATCAAGCGGCGTCATTGCATCCACATTCAGGTTTTTTAGTTCCTCAACTATGGGTGGCTCTTTTTGCGCCTCTTGACCAAAAAGCACAAGCTGCGTGTATCTTTCCTTCCCTCTACTGATAACGCTTCCGTTCTCGAGCTCTTTTAAAATTTCCTTTGCTCTTGATGTCACCTTCAGCGGCACGCCTGCAAGCTTTGCTACATGGATGCCGTAACTTCTATCAGTAGCACCAGGAACTATCTTTCTCAGGAACACAAGGTCGTTCCCTTCTTCTTTTACTGCTATATGATAGTTTTTCACGCGCTTTAGCACCCCTTCAACTGTGGTTAGTTGATGATAGTGCGTGGCAAAAAGCGTTCGCACTCCAGAGCGGTCTTTATTATGTATGAACTCCACGACAGCTTTAGCTATGCTGTAACCATCATATGTGCTTGTGCCCCTTCCTATTTCATCAAGGAGGATGAGGCTTTTTGGAGTAGCATTATTCAAAATATTTGCAAGTTCGACCATCTCTATCATGAACGTGCTCTGCCCGCTTGCAAGGTCATCAAAAGCACCAACGCGCGTGAATATCCTGTCAACGAGCCCAACAGAAGCGTATGAAGCAGGCACAAAACATCCTATCTGCGCCATGATTATTATCAGCGCTGTCTGCCTCATGTAGGTTGATTTTCCTGCCATGTTGGGTCCTGTGAGGAGCAAGAACTGGTTTTCCTTACAGTCCATGAGCGTGTCATTCGGAACAAAACCCAAAATCGCCCTCTCCACAACAGGATGTCTTCCATCGCGGATAATGACGGCACAGCCCTCGTTCACCTGCGGTCTTACATATTTGTTGCCCACAGCGATCTCTGCTAAATTCACTATAACATCCAGTTCTCCAACAGCAGAGGCTGCAAGTTGTATATCCTTTGCTCTCCCTGCGATGAGAGAATTGATCCCGCTGAAAAGCTCAAACTCAAGAGCAGTCCTTTTTTCGTCGGCTGAAAGGATCATCAATTCCTTTTCCTTGAGTTCTGGCGTATAGAAACGCTCACAGTTAGCAGTTGTCTGCTTTCGTATATAATCAGAAGGGACCTGTGAAAGGTTTGCTTTTGTGACTTCTAAGTAATACCCAAAGACTGAATTGTAGCCTATCTTTAGGGATTTGATGCCTGTACGCTCCCGCTCATGCTGCTGCATCTCTGCAATCCAGTCTTTGCCGTGAAGGGATAGTTTTTTCAGTTCATCCAATTTTTCATTGTATCCATCTTTTATCATCCCTCCTTCGCGAACGCTTACAGGCGGTTCATTCACTATAGCCTTCTCAAGCAGCCCGACAATGTCAGAAAAATCTCCAAGTCTCTGCATTATATCCAACAGGAGTCCTGATTTGATATCGCTCTCTTTTAGAGAGCTTATGACCTCAGGTATCGCTGCGAGGGATAGCTTGAGGGCTATAAGGTCGCGTGCATTTGAGTTCCCGTACATAATGCGCCCGATTAAGCGTTCGATATCGCGAACACGGGAAAGCTGGGCTATTAAATCGTAGCGCAGCAGTGTTTTTTTTACGCTCTCATCCACAGCATCAAGCCGTTCTGTTATTTTAGATACCGAGAGCAGGGGCGCAAGTATCATTTTACGCAGAAGCCGTCCTCCCATCGAAGTTTTTGTTCTGTCTATGATAGATAGAAGCGAAGCATCATTTCTGATGCCCTGTATTATTTCAAGGTTGCGAAGCGTGATCCAGTCAAGCATCATGAACTCGTTCTCAAAGTATGTCCGTATCGTCTGGATATGCACTAAGTCTCTCATCTGGGTGGTCCTGGCGTATTCAAGGGCTGCGCCTGCTGAAGAGACCGCAAAACTGAGTTTCTCGCACCCCATGCCTTCAAGCGTCAGGACGCCAAAATGCTTGATAAGGCGATCATGAGCGGTTCTGGTGTCAAAAGCATCAGAATCGAATTTATTAACTGCGATTCCGATGTTCCTCAGGCGTTCAGTGAGTTTCTTATTCTCAAAAAGCGTTTGCGCAAGGATGCATTCAGCAGGGTGCATCCGAGACGCTTCGCTGAGCATCCTGTCAAAGGTCTCGTTATCCTTGAACTGCGTGGTCGTGAATTCGCCTGTGCTCACATCCAGGAACGAGATGCCGAACTCGATGCCATCACCTGAGACAGACATCAGATAATTGTTCGATTGATCCTGTACTAATGATGAATCGATAACAGTACCAGGCGTGATGACCCTGACAACGCCCCTTTTTACCACGCCTTTAGCGTTTTTTGGGTCTTCTAACTGCTCGCAGATGGCTACTTTATAGCCTTTTTTGATGAGGCGGGGAAGATATGAATCCACAGCATGGTATGGGATGCCTGCAAGAGGCATATCATCACCTTCTTTATCCCTGCCCCTTGATGTGAGCGTGATGTCAAGCTCTTTTGCGATTATTTTCGCATCATCCCCAAAGGACTCATAGAAATCACCCATCCTGAAAAAGATCAGGGCATCCTTGTGCTTTTCTTTTGCTTCGTAGTACTGGCGCATCGCAGGTGTCATCTTGTCCATTGGGGTTTCTCCGCGGGAGATAAAATCAATCTTTGGATTTAAATACTTGGTAGCTACCAATTCATGAGTTTGCCTTTTAAAGTTAATTGAATGCAAAATCGTGGATAAAATGTTGCACATTAGCATAACTTCTATTACAAATTGAAATGGTCCCGAAATCGAAACTTATATGCCAATTCTGGCTTAATTGTACTTGGGAGAGAAAACATGGAAAATAAGATTCTCTGGTTCAATCGAAACGAAGTGGAATCGCTCCTCGATATGAAAAGTGCGCTTTCGGTCGTTGAAGAGGCATTTAGGCAGCATGGTTTAAGAAAGTTCAGATCATGAGAAGCAAGAGATTGCGAGCGTTAAGATTGTGAGACAATATGGCAGAAGAAGGATCAATCAGCGGACTGTTTAATAAAAAGAACATAGCATTAATCACATTCGCACTGTTGGTGGCAGTAGCTTCCGCTGGTTATATGCTTTACCTTTATTCACAGGGTGGAGCAACATATATTGCAAATAAAACGGATTTGTCAAAATTCGGCAAATTTATTGGAAACCTCGGTTTTTTTACACTGTTGTTTGTATATTCTCGTACTGTCTTAAAGCTCATTTTACAACAGGGAAGCTTGATGCGGAGACTGAATCCTGTAGAGGAACAGCTTGGAATCAAATCATTCATGGGGAGCGCATTGAAGGTATTAAATAAAGCGCACCCTTATCTTGGACTAACCACCATTGCACTCATTTTTCTTCACGGCTATCTTGTTTTACCATCTCTGGATTATATTCCTTTGCTACCCATATTAGGGCTTTTGGCATGACAAGGATTTTTCGGCATCCTCTTAAAATTGAGATATACTCCTTCGGTACTGAAAGTAAAAAGCTATTTGATCCATGCACAACTTTATACCGGGATATTAATTTTAATTCTGGCTGGTTCTGGCCATGTGCTTTTTTTGGATTTTCATAATTATTCATCATTCCATTTAACCGGAAAGCACGCGTCCCTTGCATGCTACCAGTGCCATCATGGGATTTATAATGGGAATCAAGCGATGTGCATAAGTTGCCATGAGCTGCCTTCGGGTCATATCCCGATATCGGGCAACTGTGATAAATGTCATTCCATGGATGGCTGGAAACCCGCAAAATTCGACCATTCAGCATTCCCCTTGACCGGAAAACACCAGTCACTCACATGTGACCAGTGCCATCACGGGATTTATACCGGAACTGCCACAGGATGCGTAAATTGCCATAATCCGCCTTCGAGCCATGACGGTATGGATACCGATTGCGCGAAATGCCATACTC
>JAWOKW010000152.1:0-2779 GCA_033854095.1 Candidatus Methanoperedens sp.
AATTAATTATCAGGGCATCAGGTGCAGTATTATTTCTGATATAACTATATCCCATCATCATATCAGGACTCCCTATCCCCATATCAGGAGGTAATCTGGAGAATTTTATACTATCAATGGATGGTCCGGCAATAGAATCAAATAATATCACTGCTGTAACAATAGATAACGCCTGAATAACAAATCTTTTCCTTGAGCTTAATTTAGCAGCCATGTCAATTATTGCAATGAACCCTATTCCAATACTTACATATCCGAATATTGAAAAAATGTCCATAAAATGAAATCTGGTCAGCCCCAATATCATTGAAATCCCGACGGCTGAAATCAAAAGCAGCCCAAAGCCTTTGTTTTTTAAATATGAACTATAAAGACCGATTACTAAAAATATAATTCCCACTATCAGATATTTTCCGAAAAACATCTCTAAAGTCTGAAAACCAGGTGGCTGGAGATCTGCGGTGAACATGTATACGATTGGTCTTGACGTATATCCCATCATCTGCATTGCCCTTGTAATTTCTTCTAAGTTCCTCACAGGATACAGTATACTTGAAAGAATTGTTCCCAAAATAAGCGTAATTATGATAAAAGCCCAAAAAGAGGAAAGGGGATATAGCGCCTTTTTAGTGGAAAAATAGTGCAGCGTAATTAACAAACCGTAGAGAATAAGGATTGCGTGAATGACAAAATAGCCGCCCCATGTAAAGCCAGTAAGTCCAACAGAAATGGCGGGCAATAATATCCAGAATAAGTAAATAATCTTTTCTTTCTTCTTTGCAGGCAGTGGATTTTGTAAAATGTCCAGTGCTCTGATTACAAGAGCTATTGTTAATGCAACCAAGAATAATGAAAGTGCATTATGAAAAGTAAATCCTTTCATTGTCCTCATAATTAAGAAAGAGGAAACTGAGGCAAATATCCCACTCAATGATCCAGCTTTCCAGTTGTATAATCTGCTGCCAAGCCAGAATATGACTATAATTGTTACGGCACCAAGGAACGGAGGCACCAATCCTTCTGCTAGAGTCATACTTGACATGCCAGAATCGATGGGAATGAGATCAAATAATTTGCCAACGATTGCCAGAAGGTATGCCATGCCCGGTTGATACAACGGAGCAGAACTGAATGGATCGGGAACTGCTGGATGACCATATGAATAAATATATTCTGCCTGTCTTGACATGTATGCATCATTGGCAACAGCCGTATCCCATTTTCCTCCATATAATCGGATAAAAAATGCAAAGGCAAATAGAGATAATGCTATTAATATATCTCGAAATTTAGGATGCCTATAATAATTTAAAATTGACATAATAAAAACCCACCTTTAATATCCCCTGACTCCCCTAACTTTTATTTTGTCTATAAATTTTCCTTCGGATTCATTTTCTATCATCCTTTTGTAGACCTACTTGGCAATGCGACTGGTCGCCACTTTAAGAATTTTTCTTCAATAAGGTAGATGTTTTTCCTGTTCTTTCGTTCCCAGTAAACCACCAGAGGATAATTTATCCATATTGATGGGAAGTATATGGAAATCATAAACAGAAGAGGATTTTCTTTTCCAATAGTAAAACTCAGGAAGAGAATCGCAGCCATAAGTATTGCATTAAAACCAAAGCTTTTCAGGAGTAACGTATCAGAACCTTTTATCTCTTTTTGGTCTATCTGGTTAAGTTTTTTCCAGGTATAGGTAATCGAAAACACCGCATATATCATGCCAGTAAGAATTCCTTTAGCTATGATCCCAACTTGAAATCCTTCTTCCAGCAGGTATTTCATTGCAATAAATAATGCCACAAAACCAACAATTCCAACAAAAGTCAATAAGAGAACAAAATTCCTATATATGTTCGCCCAGCCCATTTTTCCGAAATTCTGAATATCTTTTCCTTTTTCACCTGGCTGGAATTCCTCATCAACTGTCAGAGCTAACATGATTCGCTTTGATGCAAAAGAATTTGCGTTAGGACACCAGCCCATCATTTTTCGTAACGTTTCCATTACATTCATTGTCATGCTAACCTCAATTTCTCAAACAATTCATCCGCCAGCTTTGTGGGGTCATCGGTTCTTTCAAGCTTGACCTTCATCTCATCTGCGAAATCCCACAAGAGCTCAATGCACTGTGCATATCTTGTACAGGCGCCGCAATTCCCTTCATGTTTATACCATACCTGCATCCCATGCTTTGCAGATACGAAAATGATGGCACTGCTATTGAATGGTGCAGAATGCCCGAACAGGATGCCTCGTGCCAGGTTAATTTTCTCTACCTCTATCTGGTTTGCTCGCGCCATCTCAAGAAGGGTTTGTTCTATTCTTTCATCCATTGTGAGGAGCGCCTTTGAGACAGCCTGTTTGGAAATATTGAACAGGCGCGATATGTCTATACTTAAAATACCGCTTCGCCTCAGCTTCCAGAACTCAAACTGCTTTTCATTTAAGGGCAAAAACATAAGTCAATATATGCATGTTGACAATATAAATATTGTGACCCAACGTCTGGAAGAAAGATAATTACAATTCCGTTCGTAATTTAAGATGATCTTTTATGGAGCCTGTTTAGCAGGTGCACTTTCATATCCATATCCACCTGACGTTTCGATGCTGCTTGGGTGCACGAATATATAAACTGCGATTATCAAGAAAGCCCCCTGCGGGGGCAAAATTAGTGTTTAAAATATCTCACAATGCATATTTTATTTCTCCATTTTTAGGTTCATATGCATAACCTTCAAACTTCAGATGTTGAATGTCATTGAGTACC
>JAWOKW010000153.1:0-4720 GCA_033854095.1 Candidatus Methanoperedens sp.
TCTCTTTTAATCTGCTCCATTTGCACTCAAAGAGGTAAATTTCTTTATTTTCCTCATTTAAGGTTACTATATCAATTTCTTCACCTTTATACCACCATCTGCCCATCCTGGTAAAATTTAAATTTAATCTAGTTCTGTTGATATGCCACAGGAATTCTTTAGATATTTCTTCGAAGACTTTTCCAGTATAGGAGTTTAAATCTTTAGATATTTTGGTGACTATTTCCTCGCTTCTTCCCAGATTGATCAGATCTTCATAAGGATAAATAAACCCGAACCAGAAAGAGAAGATATTATCTTTAAAAGAATATATTCCTTTTTTGGTTTTAGCAGGTGCGGTTATGGGGAGTTCTCTCCTTATCAGATCAAGCTCTATCAGGACATTTATATATTTCCCAACAAGGCTTCTCTCCAATCCTGTATAATTTATTATCTCTCCAAAGGAGACATTGCCAGCAGCTATCGCTTCAAGGATAGAAAAATAGTATCTTGGCTCTTCAAGCTCCTCCATTAGGACAAAACGCACATCCTGATAAACGAAAGAATCCATGCGGAGAAATTTTTCTTTGATGTTTTCCACTATATCCTTGGAAGATTCCACTTCGGTTATATAAGCAGGAGTTCCTCCAAATACGGTATAAAATTCTACTGCTCTTTCAATATTCTTAATGTGCAGCGCCACGTCTTTAAATTTGAAAGGCGCAAGCTTGAGCTGTCCTGTGCGCCTTCCGTAGAGTGGCGATTTATAACCCAGTAGTCTCTCCATCATTGAAATGCTTGATCCAAGGATTATAAGAAATATCTGCGTATTTCTAAGTTTGTTATCCCAGTAATCCTGAAGCATCGAAGGGAGGGCTTTTTCTTCCTTTACAAGATAAGGGAATTCGTCAAGAGCTATGATTATTCTGCTATCTTTTGACTTCATGTAAATATATTCAAAGAAAGCATCCCAGTTACTAAAACCCTGTTTTTTTAGGAACTCATCTTCGAAGTATTCGCCAAGCAGCCTTGAAAACCTCTGAAGCTGAAGTTTTTTTGATTCCTCTCTTCCCATCAGTATTATACCATTATGCTCTGAAATTACTTTCTTCACGAGCTCTGTTTTGCCAATTCTTCGCCTTCCGTAAATTACCATGAACTCGGCTCTGCTGCTGTTGATTCTGTCTTTTAATATTTGCAGTTCGGTTTCTCTATCTATGAATATCATATACTCCAAAGTAATTTACTTCAAAGTATATAAATTTAAGCGAAATTGCTATAAATGAGGTGCATATATCTATAGTAGTAGATAGGTAACAGATGTAAACCAGAGAGCTGTGGCTATAACCGATGCCTTGGATGTTTACGCCATGAATCTTCCGTCTCTTTCATGATTTTTACCAACTCTCATCTTTCCTCATCTGTTTCCCTTCTACGCCATTCTATTTGTATAATAAAGACTCTATTCCACTCTGCCCTCCTCATCTTTTTGTACATTTTCACTGCTTTTTCGAAGCTCAGCTCGCTTAGAGTCTTTTTAAAATCTTCACCAAGCTCTTCGAGGAGATCTTTAGTTGTTATCTCATACATTCGCTTTTAACCTCTTCCTCCTTGTCAGCCGGCCGTTCATCGGCCCCTTCTTGATTCTCACAAGCTTTTCCTTCCTCCTGAGTTCAAAATATATAATTTATTTCTTCTAAATCCCTGTAGCGAATTTTTGATGTTGATAATGTAAATCTGACATGGCGGGTAGAGTTATATTGATTTCTACATTATAAAACCTTGCTGAATTCTTTTCTGATCATCTCGATCAGCTTTTTCTTACCTTTATTTTCAGAAGCAAACTTCTTGATAAATTCAACCCACTCTGCCTCATTCCCTTTTGATGCATATATATCCCTGATTGTTGTGAGTAGGAATATAGCTTTATCGTAATGAACGTGGGAGCGGAGAATATCCTCGTTTATCCTAATCCTGCATAGGGTAACTCCTTCTTTAGGCGCCTTTTCTGCCACAGCTATAGCAACTTTTGTAACCATTTCCACCGGCACAGCATTTATGAAGTGCTTTGCCAGTATACCAGATAGCTCAGGTGACTTTTCCATGAGGTAGGGTATCAGAAGGATTGCTGTTCCTGAACTTCCCTTTTTTAAAATACGATTGCATAGGTCTCTAAGAGTATCCATATCTGAGGCTTTTATCATCGCATTCAGAAGCTGTTTCATAGGCGGTCGATCGTCTGCCCACCCCCGCTCCAGTACTATCCTTGTAAGCAGGTTGGAATCTTCAATCAGGCCCTTATCCCTTGCTTTTTTAGAGACCTCGATTATAAGCCAGGGATAAATTCTAGACTCCGAACGTATTATTTCTATGGCAGTCTTCAATTCCTTATCATGCAAAAGTGCGCGAACGGCATTATCTCTATTCTTTAGCCTATTCATCATTGCAGATTTGAATTCCTCTAATTTGCCAATGGTGTAGAATGTCTTCTTCATCACTTTGTATTCGTCTTTATCAAACTGCTTTGATAGCATTTCAAGGGCGACATCAAGGGATATTTTGAAATCTACAAGTTCGGGCTTCTGCTCGACCAATATCTCTGCAAGATCAAAATACAGTCTATTTAAACTGAAATATGGCTCCTCCTGGAGCGCTAATCCCTTTTTGATCGTATCGAAGGCTTCCTCAAATCTTTTTTCTTCCATAAGGATATTCGCAACTCTGGCATAGTCTTCCTTATCAGCAAGCTCATATCTGGCGAGGCGAAGCTTCTCCTCAGGTTTTCCAATTTTTTCATATAGTCCAATCAGTATTTCTATTGTGTTCCCCTTTTTATACTTATAACTGAAGTCAGAGGCAGTTTTTCTCTTATCCTCCAGTTTTTCTAGCATGTACTCCTCTATGCGATGGATATTTTATTCATTTACGATGCTGTAAAGCATTTCTTGCGTCTCCAGACCATAATCTTCAGTTTCGATGATATCCAGTATCCTTTCCAGGAGTTTATTCTTGTAGGAGACATCATCTATCTGTTCCAAGCATTCATTGAAGTCATGTATGCACTGGGATACAAAATCCCCCATATCGCCATCAGAATCATCAATGCCCTCCTCATATGCGGTTACTCCACCTTTCACCAGAGCCAGATAAATCTCGGATGCATTTTTAAAAGATTCTTTCTCCTTTAGCCTATCTGCTGTGTTTTTTATTTCTTCAAGGCTATGTATTGCATCCCATGCATGGTAATAATCAAGATCTCCATGCACTATCCACCCTATTTTTTCTGAAATAGCGTCTATATTCATCTCAGGCTTTTCCTCTTTCTCTATGGAAAATTCGGTGATTAGAGAAGGATTTTGTTTCAGTATTTTTTCTAGGATACTGATTATTTCACTTTTGCTCATTCTTTCCAGTGAAATTAGGAATTTATCAGCATCAACGAACGAGGAAGGCTCATGAACCCATTTCAGAAGAAGTGCCGCCCCGTGCTTGCACATGAATCCTACAGGACAAGTGCATTTTGTGCTAGTCTCAGCATCACTGATAAAAGCTCTAACTTCGTATGGTTTATCTGAACTTCCCATAACCTGAGAGTAAAGGATATCACCTATTTTTACAGTATTCGAGACATAACCATGGTTATAGTAATCAAGCCCTCTGGAAAAGGTTTTTTCTCCAAAGATGTTCCGTATCACATTTTCAGTGAGTTTTGTCATTTCTAATATCAACAATTTTCCCTGAAAACATTTAACTTTGTCTCAGGCATGCTCTTTTAAAATCTTGTTTGTTTCCTGCCACTCATTATTTTTATAATCGAACAGTTCTACTGACAGTATATTATTCGGCAGTTCTTTGGTGGATGGACTTCGATAGCATAAGGCATCTCCCAATCACCAACTAAATCCTGTTCGGCCGCTTGCGCTATAGCTTCTTCAGGAGTTTCTGAACAGCAAGCAAGTAAAATAACAACACCATTAGGCCATCGTAGTGATTGCGGTTCTCTATCTTATATTAAAATGGATTGGTTTTGATTGGAGGAGTGCCTTGAATTCATTGGTTTTTAATAAATTATTACGAATTATGCCATTAAGATTTATTGAAGCCCTTTGCGTTTTCTACGATGAGAATGGACGTAAGGTTTTTATAATCCATAAGCGTGTACGGAATTAACATAATGAGTTATCAAAATGGTGAACTTATGACAGAAAATGAAACGGTAAAAGCTATCTCACAGAAAATGGGTGAACTCTCTAAGAAACTATCTAAAAAATTCAGTGAAGGGAGAGAAAAGGCTGAAGAAAATATCAAAAAACATCCTCTGCCCTATATAACTGGTACATTGATAGGTGGAGTAATCATAGGCCACCTGATTACAAAGAAAAGAACAAAATAGTATCAGTTTGTCCTTCTCTTTTCTCAAACTATCTTTATTTATCTACCTTGGAGTATCTTTTCTCAGGATTATGAGGTAATAGATAGCTATGCCGCTTGAATCTTTTTTTACTGGAAGTACAAGGCTACTGCTGGAAAAAATGATATATGTTGCGATTATCATCGTCATTGCTTCAGTTATTGCAAAGATGATTGCTGAGGCAACTATGCGTTTCGGAAAGAAGGCGCAGGTACCGCACAATATCATCAGTCTGATAAATAAAGGCATCATATATTTTATTGCTTTTGTAAGTCTTGTTTTGATTCTCCAAATATTCAATTTTGATATTTCGAGTTTTGTTGCCAGTTT
>JAWOKW010000154.1:0-4077 GCA_033854095.1 Candidatus Methanoperedens sp.
ATCGCTAACAGGAGAAGCGAATGTGAAAGAGAGTTCAGCAGGGACAAGTGGGGATACAGACGGGACAGGATGCCAAATAGAGGCAATAAAGAAGCTGAATTATTCATGTTGATCACACTGATCACAACACTATTGACTGCAATTACAGCTTTTTGTGTAGGAAGGGCTGATCTGATTAGAAGTACAAGTGCTTTCAAGAGGCTGCATTGGAAAGAGTTATTACAAATTTATCGGCTAAATAAAGGTAGTATACACCATGAATTTGAATATAGAGGACTATTTGAGTTCACGCCCAATCCTCATATCAAAGGCATAAATCCGTGAGAATCCGCCCGATCCGCGTAATCTGTGTTCCATTCCATAAATTTTTTCTAAATCTTTCAGCACTGGAAAATCGCCAAAAATCTATTTATACCATTCAGCCATCTAAAACCCACTTAGCGGTGAATCATGACAAAAACATCAAAAATATCGGGTTTCTATAAGCTGAGCCCGGAAGAAAGGCTCAAAGCTGTATCTGAATTCTCAGGACTCACGGATGAAGAGGCTTCCTGCATCAGCGCAACAGGTGCTCTGTCCCTTGATGCTGCTGACCGCATGGTCGAAAATGTCATAGGAGTTATGGAAGTGCCAATGGGCGTGGCTGTAAATTTCCTGATCAATGGAACGGATTACCTGATTCCAATGGCTATTGAAGAACCTTCTGTCATAGCAGCGGCAAGCAATGCTGCAAAGATGGCGCGTGAAGGCGGGGGCTTTACTACGAGCAGCACATCCCCTGTTATGATAGGACAGATACAGGCTGTGGGAATAGCAGACCCAAACGGCGCAAGGTTGAGGATTCTTGAGAGAAAAGATGAGATAATAAGGCGAGCGAACGAGGTCGACCCGCTGCTTGTAAAGTACGGGGGCGGAGCAAAGGATGTTGAAGTAAGGGTGATCGAAACGCAAAGCGGGAAAATGGTGATCACCCATCTCTTGGTGGACTGCAGGGATGCCATGGGAGCGAATGCTGTGAACACAATGGCAGAAACTGTTGCTCCATATATCGAAGAATTGACAGGCGGGCATGTGTACCTGCGGATTATTTCGAATTTTGCTGATAAACGCATAATGAGGGCAAAAGCCGTGTTCACAAAAGAGGCTATCGGCGGCGAGGAGGCTGTGGATGGAGTCTTAGCTGCGTATCATTTTGCTGCAGGAGACCCATATCGTGCTGCCACGCATAACAAAGGTATAATGAACGGCATAACAGCCGCAGTGCTGGCGACAGGCAACGATACAAGAGCAATCGAAGCGGGAGCGCATGTTTATGCCTCACGCAGCGGAGTTTATATGCCACTCACAGCCTACGAAAAAAATAGTAACAGCGACCTTGTTGCGACAATCGAGATACCTCTGGCAGTTGGACTTGTGGGCGGAGCTACAAAGACAAATCCTATTGCACGTGCTGCTGTAAAGATACTCGGAGTCAAGACAGCAACAGAAATGGGTGAAGTATTCGCAGCACTGGGTTTAGCCCAGAATTTCGCAGCGCTGCGAGCTCTTGCAACAGAAGGCATCCAGAGAGGGCACATGGGTCTTCACTCACGGAATATCGCGATCCAGGCAGGTGCAACAGGTGAACTGATTGACAAGATAGCCGAGGTCATGGTAAGAGAAAGGAAGGTAAGAGTGGACAGGGCAAGGGAATTGCTGGACGCTCTTACTTAGAAAAGAATTGGCTGTTTGAATGGACATCTAAGCTAAAGCACATGGTTTTCTTCACAGAACTCTGTGATATATGATTATTAATTCATTAAAACATACAATATTTGTTACTCAGAGACGTAATATGTTGAATTGTAACGTTTGAACTTTTTACCGATCTTTCCGTAGATGAATGCTTGGCAATCATCAAAGATGATCCCCATTTCATGCCATAAGAAAAGAATAACCGATTGTTCAACAAATTTTCCAGAATCGAACCGCAACGTTTATTTTACTCAAAGTGCATTATATATAATAAGGATAGGAAAAACTGGTTAGTGCCGAACAATGTATTAAAGCGAAAGGGAGGAGTATTAATGTCAGAGTTTTCTGAAGAGAAGGGAAAATTACTGAAAGAAGTTGTTTCAGCTAAGACAAAGAAAAGTCCGATATTATCGGCAGTATTATCACTTCTTGTTCCTGGCCTTGGACAGGTTTACGGTGGGGACAGGAGAAAAGGCACGGGATTCTTCCTGATCGGGGCTGCATTTGTCATGTTAGAAATTTTTCTTATAAGGAATAACAGCGAAGGAATGGAGCTCGGACCGGTTATCGTGGCAGGTACGGCAATCGTTCTCTACTGGCTCTACAACATATACGATGCCTATAAGACAGCTTATTGAAGAGTGCGCGGCAAGCCTTACTCGGAAGAACTGGGCATAGATTTTAAATCATGCCAGAGAGAAGAAATCTCCAAGTGGTTTCTTGCCTCGATTCTGTTTGCTGCCAGAATAAGCGAAAACATAGCCAAGAAAACCTACAAAGAGTTTGAAAAAAGAGGCATCACAAATGCTGAAAAGATTTCAGGCGCAGATTGGCATGACCTTGTGGCGATATTAGATTCCGGTGGCTATGCGCGCTATGATTTTAAAACAGCGGACAAGCTCCTCGAAGCCTTTGGAAATCTGCAAAAGCGTTATAACGGCGATTTGAATAAGCTCCACCAAGAAGCAAGAGATTCCAGAGACATGCGCTATTGCTGGGAGAAAGCAGACCCAAAATCTTCCCTGCTTGTCCAGCAAGCTATGGAAAAACTCGGCATCGAGGATCTGAAGGATTTTGCGAATAAAAAATCAGTCGATATTGTGCGGCTTGAAATTGCCCTCTTGAGATTTGGCAAGAAAATGAGGAGAAGAAGCAGCCGATAATGAGGCAGGTTAAGAACTGGTGAAACTGCTGCCTTCAATCGTAAAAATACGATGGCAATAAAATTGGCAATAGAGATTTTGCTAGGTGAGCAAGCCGTAGCCTTTATTTGAATTAAAGTTAGCATCAACTCGCTTTCTTTGGGCAAAGTTTTATTGAGCGCAGGGCTAATTATCATAGAGAGAACATGGCTAGAATAAAAGAGCCTCTGGATATTCATGTTTATCAGATGAAGGTAACGCTGGAGGATAGCAAACCGCCGATCTGGAGAAGGATTCAGCTTACGAGCGCCGCCACATTATACAGGTTTCACAAGATTTTACAGGCGGTCATGGGCTGGAGCGACTATCATCTCCATGAGTTCATTATCGATGACAGGCATTATGGCGAACCGAGCCCTTGATGAGTTAAAGCAGAATGGTTTTAAAGAGTGGTTTGAAGTCAAAAATAGCTGAAAAATTTGAAGTGGATCGCCGATTCCAGCATTGAATGCTCCAACAGGTGTAAAGGAAGCTGGCTTGGGGTAGTCGGTTTTAAGGACTGGTTCGAGAGATGTTTGACATAAGTAACGCAATAGCGCAACTTATATTTGCTTTCAAGATCATTAAATATTGGAGTTATGTGAACTATTGGAGGTAAACAGAATGCCTAAGATTTGGGAAGATATCCGAGAGGATATTGATAAGCTGGCAGAAAAGACCGGCGAAGAAGCAAGAAAAATTAATGCAAAGTTGAAAAATGAAATTGATACGGTAGTGGCATCGTCAAAATCCGTCAATCTCAAAAATGATCTGCGCAAACTCGCAAATAAGGGTAATGAACTTATAGATAAAACCGGCAGCGCGGCCGGAAAATTGGCATCTGAAATGAAGGCTGATCTGAATTCAATCAAAGAGAGAATAGATTTGCAGGAGCGCCTGGAAAAATTGGGAGAGGACTTTGATAAATTGGCTGAAAAGAGCGGAACTGAAGCTACAAAGCTGATAAGCAAGGCAAAAGATGAGTCGCAATCGATCTACAATTCAGCAAAATCAATTGAAGTAAAGAAAGAAATCAAAAATATCAGTGCCAAGATAGATAGATTGGCAGGACTGACAGGGAACGCTGCCAAAAAACTCACGGCTGAGATAAAAGCTGACATTAAGAAATTAGCGGAAAAAGTCTGATAAGTATCTGATGGTT
>JAWOKW010000155.1:0-9091 GCA_033854095.1 Candidatus Methanoperedens sp.
GACTGGGGCTTGCAATCGTGAAGCGTGTTGTAGAATTGCACGATGGAAAGGTCTGGATAGAAGATAATCCGGAAGGTGGGAGTGTGTTTTATGTGCAAATTCCAAAGAAATGAACCATATAGGTAAAAGTTTTATTCTTTAATTGCATTATCTTATGAAATGAGGAAATTGAAACTGGGTCTTTCAATTCACAACAGGTGAATGAAATGGAACGTATCAAGGTCTTACTGATCGAAGATAACCCGCCAGATGCTGTATTTATAGAGGAAATGCTGTCTGAAGCAAAGGATTTTTCGTTCGATTTGGAATGGAAAGAAAGGCTTTCGATTGGACTTGAACGCCTTGCTAAGAAAGGGGTTGATGTGGTTCTATTGGATCTCAATCTACCTGACAGCAAGGGTTTTAATACTTTTACAAAGACGCTTGCTCAAGCGCCTGAAATACCAATCATAATATTAACTGGTCTTGATGATGAAACGCTTGCAATCAGAGCTGTTAGAACAGGCGCGCAGGATTATCTAATCAAGAAACATGTGAATAGCAGCCTGCTGGTACGTACCATTCGCTACGCCATTGCGCGCAGGATGGGAGGAGAGAGGCGCTTCACAATAGAGGAGTTGAAAGAATATGATGGAAAAGAAGGAAAGCCAGCATATGCAGTTTTCAAAGGAAAAGTCTATGATGTTTCAAACAGTCCTCTCTGGAAAAATGGGATTCATGCAGGTAAACACTCCGCAGGTTTTGATCTAACAGAGAGCATGTTAAGTGCACCTCATAGTGAAGAAATATTAATAAAATTCCGCATCGTCGGAGAATTGGGCAAGGAAAAGTCTTTCGGACAGAAACTGTTGCTGAAATTAGAGGAATTGCATCCTCATCCAATATTGGTTCATTTTCCTATAGCTTATTCCATCGGTGTTTCACTATTATCGCCTCTGTACGTTTTCACAGGCAAAATTCCTTTTGAAATAGGATCATATTACATGCTTTTTCTGGGATTTTTAGCAACTCCTCTTGCTGGAATCTCTGGCTTTTTTTCCTGGAAAGTCACTTACGAAGGGAAGATGACTAAAATTTTCGCAAGAAAAATAATATTCACTGTGGTATTAATTGCTGTTATCACTACATGTTTTGTATGGCGAACTCTGAATCCAGATGTACTTGTACCAACAAGCTTAAACTACGTTTACTTAACATTGGTATTGAGTCTATTACCTATCGTCACTATTCTTGGATATGATGGAGGAGAAATAGTTTATACTTAAGTGAAATGTCCAGAGACATGTTAGACTCCTATGAATTTTAATTGTTTCAATTTTTTGAATTTTTCAGCATTTTCTTTTTTATTTAAAAGGCATGACGCTGTGGGATTCTTCTTGGGTTAGCATTACAATTCCTGCCCAGGACGTACTGTTGTCAGCTTCACATTCTTTACACCTTTTTGCGCCATTATCCGCTCTGCAACAGCTTTTACATCTTTTCCTTCGCCTCGCAGGATCAGGACTTCCATACATTCGTCATGGTTTATGTGAACATGGACCGATGACCTGATGATGTTCGAGAACTCATGCTGTACATCAATCAACGAGGCAACAAGCCCGCGATGTGAATGGTCATAGGTCAGGGACAGAATACCTACTCGCTCACCTTCGACCTCGCTCATCCACTCGTAGTAGCGGATGTAGCCCCTTATTGCATCTCTTATGCCTTCAGAACGTGATGAGTAGCCTCGTTTAGTGATTATTTCATCAAATTTTACAAGCAGGTTCTCAGGAAGAGAAACTCCGATTCTCGACAGGTCTTGCTCCATACGAACACTCATTTAATAATCTAAGTTGTGATGTATAATCTTTTGCATTTTTAGCTGGATATGAAAATCGGATCCGGCGCCTTCAGGCTGCCAAAAAGAACATGTGAAGCTTCTCTGCATCCGCCTTTGCACTTCTTGAGCTTGTCGCAGCCTTCACACATCGCTGGCGTATAGCGCAGTTCTGAAAATCCCTTTATATACTCTGAAGAAGGAAGCTGTAACTTACAAGCCCATCAATGCATAAAGGTGTGGGCGGTCGAATTTTTATTTTATCCCACGTTGATTCTTTTGATAGCCTTTTTATTTCGCTTGACACATAAATCACTCCTGATTTTTTATTATTATTAATTTAGCTTAAGCATTTCGGTCGCTGTTCCTCTCAGAATTCGCAAACAACAAAATATATCTACACCAATACTATATTAAACAGGCGTGAATACATGAAAAAAACAATGCAGTATTTAATCCCAGTGCTTTTGATTACTTTTTTAATCAACGCAGCCTATGGATTCCCTGGTATGACGAACAACTCTACGGCTCAGCCTGTCGCACCGCCTGACCTTAATAACACCACTCAATCAGATCAGGATATCGTAATGGTGCAACATCTTATCGAGCTGGATGCTATTCAATTGCAATCAGAAAATAGATTATTTGTGCGCGAGACGCTGATATTCAGGAATACAGGCACAAAGAATTTTTCTGGCTCATTAAGAACATGGGTGCAGGATGGGGCTCAGGATATTAACCTTGGGAAATCCGAGATGATGGCAGAAGGCATATTCGAACCTGTCCCTTTTGACCAGAACGGAAACATCATAAGCTGGCAGGATTTCGTTGAACAGAATAGCGCCTTACCGCTTCTTTATGTAATTGAATATAATATCACAGGTACATCTTATTCAAAGAAGCTGACAGTTCCGGCACTGATAAACTATAAGTATGGACAGAGAACTGACCTGCCTGCTCTTGTGCTCAAAGTAACAAAACCAGATAACGGTGCAGTTGCAATACTGGACGAAAATAGAAATAAGATCGCTCCGTCTGAAACAAGCGAAGAAGGAAATTCAGCTACTTACAGATTTTATTCCCCTCAATTCAAAGAGATCAATATTGAGTTCTCAAAATCTGCTGTCACTCCGTCAGCAATTGGAATTTATGCGGCTCTTGGAATACTGATATTACTCGTGCTTTCGTATCCAATAGTAAGGAAAAAGAGTGAAAGGCTCAGGGCAGTCGAGGATAAAGTAAGAAACTCATTAAAGCAAAAACCTGAGGAAGCTACTAAAGAACCTACAAAAGGCTCTGAAGTTGCAGACGATAAAGAACTGATGGGAAAAACAAGAGATGAACTGGAAAATAAGAAGAACGAGCTTATCTCCAAAATCGATAAACTTGATAGGGACTATGCTTCAGGCGACCTTCTGGATGAAGAATATGAGGAACTCAGGAACTCTTATCGAGAAAAGCTTGAAAAAATTACTAAGAAGATAAAACAGTAGGGGTGACCTATCCCACCATTTTCAAAAAATAAAGATGTATCTTTAAATCATATGTCAATTCAGGATGGAACGCCAGAGCAAGCATGTTTTTCTGCCTTGCCGCAACAATGAGACCACTGTATTTTGATAGAACTTCCACACCAGCCCCAGCCTCTGTTATACACGGCGCCCTGATAAACACGGCTTTAAAATTAATTCCCTTAAAATCTATCTGAGCTTCAAATGATTCCTTCTGGCGTCCGAAAGCATTCCTGTTGACCCTGATATCCATCAGTTCAAGGAGGGTCTGCTTGCTTTTTTTTACCTGTTCATCCCCATGTTTTGCAAGCAGCACCAGCCCTGCGCATGTTCCCATTATCGGAATACCATCCTGTGCGGCTTTTTTTATCTCAGGGGAAATTCCTTCCTGAGCCATGAGCCTGCCAATCGTTGTGCTTTCCCCGCCAGGGATGATCAATGCATCGCAGATTGGAACTATTCCTTTATGTTTTATTTTTACGACGTCAGCTTCACAGTTTGCCGCTCTTGCTGCTTTTATGACGGCACTGACATGCTCTTCCACATTTCCCTGGATCGCAATGACTCCGATGCGCATTTTAAGCTAACCTTATAGTCTCAAGGTTCATTGGCGCACGTGTATCTATCTTAAATTTGCGGTAAACCGAACTTGCAAGGTCAAGACAGTTCTTTTCATCACCGTGCTGGGTTATAATATGTTCTGCCCTTGGTCTTAATCTTCTCACATATTCCATAAGCTGCAGTCTATCAGAGTGACCTGAAAAACCATCAACAGTCTCTATACGCATATTGATTTTGACAGTCTCGGTCTTCCCACCGCCTGCATACATGGGTATTTCCTTCCATCCTTTCTGAATGCGCCTGCCAAGCGTACCTTCAGCCTGATAACCTACAAATACCATTGTGTTCTTTTCCTCAGGGCCAAATGCTTTCAAATATTCCATCACAGGTCCGCCATTGAGCATTCCCGAGGTCGCAAGGATGATGCAGGGCTCACGGTCATCGATAATCTTCTGGCGTTTCTCCTTTGAGTCTACCTGAACAAAACACTTTGAAAGGAAGGGGTTCATCCCTTTATGGAAAATTTGGTTCCTCAATTCATTGTTCAGATATTCAGGATGTGTGGTATGAATCGCCGTTGCCTCATAAATCATCCCATCAAGATAAACAGGCACGTTTTCAATCAATTCTTTACGTATGGCTTCTTCAAGTACAATCATTACTTCCTGGCTTCTTCCAACTGCAAAGGTCGGTATAAGTAGATTTCCTTTATTTACGAGTGTTTCTTTTGCTATCTGCTGCAGATAACGTTCAGCCTCTTTTCTTGGCGGCTGCATATCCCTTGAACCACCATAGGTTGCTTCCATTACAACCGTTTCTATGCGCGGGAATTCTGTGGTTGCAGGATCGAACAGCCGCGTCTTCTCAAACTTGAAATCCCCTGTAAAGGCAATGTTATACAGACCGTCCCCAACGTGGAAATGCGCTATCGAAGAACCGAGAATGTGCCCTGCGTTATGGAATGTAAGCTTCATATCAGGTCCAATATCTGTGACATCACCATAATTCAATGTTATTGTGTGCTTCAAGACTTCCCGAATCATAGCTGATTCATAAGGGCTTTTCCTTCCTTCACGCGCAGCCACATCTATGTAATCCAGTTGCAACAGAGCCATCAGGTCGCGTGTAGGCGGAGTGCAGTAAACAGGTCCTTCATAACCGTATTTGTACAGCAGAGGCACAAGTCCTATATGGTCAAGGTGTGCATGGGTCAGTATTACGGCATCGATCTGGTTTATAGGATGCGCTTCAGGTACATAGAGATAAGGTGTCCCGTTCTCATCCCCGCTGACGCTAACACCGCAATCAATCAATATCCTCGTTTCGGGTGTTGACAATAAGAAACAACTGCGTCCGACCTCACGGCAGGCGCCGAGGGTTGTTAATCTCACCCATTTATCTTTGGATGACACGCCGCGGTGTATCTTTCTACCAATCGTTCTCAATATAGTCTTACGCTCATCCTTATTGGCACGCATGAACTGACGTATGTTACTCACTGTAGTGGATTTCATGGGAGGCGTGCGAACCACTTTTGGTGTCCACCCAATGTCTTTTGTGATTTCACGCAGCGTTTCTCCGTGTCTGCCTATAACAAGACCTGGCTTCTCAGCTTCTATCACAACTTCCCCTGTGTCCACATCAAAATAATGATTTGAGACACCGGCTTCAGTCGGTACGATTTTTGATATTGCTTCAATTGCCTCCTCAGGCTGGGCGAGAACTTTTGGATCAGGTCTGACAACAAGGCGTTTTCTAAGGTCCTTTGCAAGATTTTTTACAAGATCTCCATTATCCGCGAATTTTCTCGGCTCCTCTGTATAAATAACGAGTTCAGGTCCCTCAAAGTCTACATCGGATATTGTTATATCCTTGGGAAGCTGCGCTCTTATTTTTTGTTTTAAATCGCTTAATACTTCTTCAACTGTCATCGTAGTTTTCCTTCTAAAATACGAAAAAATAAAATAAAAGTTTATGTAAAAGTGTTACGTAATTTTTTAATTTCTGCCTCTTCCACCTGAACATATCCATCAAGGGTGATCTTTACCACATCAATGTCCTCACCTGATGCAGAATCACGCTTCATGGCGTTGTGCAGAGCCCGTACCGCCAGTTCAACTCCTTCTTCGATCGGCATGTGCTCCACATACCTGTCTTCAAGTACACCATACGCGATAGGTGAACCTGAACCTGTCGCTACGGCTTTTTTTTCTTCAATTATTCCACCCACGGCATCAAGTGAATAGATACCTGGTCCGTGTTTATCAACTCCTCCAACGAGCAGCTGGACAAAGTAAGGATAGAATCTTGAACCGCTTAAAATATTAGCGAGTAAACTTACTATTCCCTTCACAGTCATGGGTTCTTCACGCCGCATTTTATAGAGTTTCGACTCTACCTGCATCCATTTTACAAGTCTCTGGGCATCTCCGACCGAGCCTGCCGTGGTCATCGCAATCAGGTCATCGATCTGATAGACCTTTTTTGCATCCTTGCTTGCGATGAAGTGCCCCATAGTGGCTCTTTTCTCGCTTGCCAAGACTACACCTTTATCGCAAACCAACCCAATTGTGGTAGTTCCTTTGTATTCCGAATTATCCATTTTAAATACCTCTCAAATGCTCATCACTAAAAATGAGAAAATTAGCAATGCTCTAATTTGCCTCAGGGAGTATTTAAAGGTTTTTAAAGCGGCATTGATAAGCTCTAAATACTAAAAAAATAGTATAAATATATCCAGAACTACGAAATCTGGACAAATCGTGTTGATAGGTCCTTGCGGGAGAACGGCAGTGCCATATCGATGACCGCACAGACAACCCCAATGCGGTACACGCGATAATGCCTGACACATGGGTTACGGTTACGGACTGCGGCAAAAGCCAGTGGATGAAGTTCCGGGTTAGTGGCAGGCGACAGCAAAATTTCTGTCCATTTCGTTGTGCAATAGAACAATGCAGTGATCAGCATGTAAGGAAAGCGGGCCGACACATATTATTTCATGATCATAACCATCTATTAATTTCTCTTCATCATCTGTCAACCCCATATGGTCGCCCAGCACGAATAAAACATCATTAAAATTTTCATCGAATTTTTTCTGACGCATGTCTTTTCCGTCTTCACGCAAATAGAGCACTTTTTTGTTCAACTCAGCAAGCAGGTCGCCAAAATCTCCTTTCCTGATGCACACACCTGGTGTGGAATCTGTCCAGAAGCCCTGTACATTCTTTTCAAGGGCTTTTTTTATAAGAGAAGCTGCACTTCGTTCATCCGGACTTAAATACCTGACACTGCTCCCATCAAAACAGACGAGCTTTGGCGGAGCAGGTTCTCCTTTCAGCACAAGATATACCCGAACATCCCTTCTTAAGTCATGGGAAAGAAAGAGCGCAGCATTGACGCACCTGCAAAGAATGTCCATACGCCCTGTCGCTCCTGCAAGGTCAGTGAGTGGAAAAGGCACGGTTGCGGCTTTGTGACCTATGATGACGAAATTTTTCATAAACGCTCAGTCGACCTTGTTAACGCAATCAATCTCTGTGCAACAACTGCTATATGGTCTGAATGGAAAGGTTCCAGGTCTATAAACTCCATGACATTGAAAAAAGTCTCTAATTTTTTTATCTCGCTGTCGGTCACATCCTTTGTTTTTTTTGTGGAATCTATGCTTTTAGGCTTTATGATCAAAATCAGGAAGCCATCTTTCTTAAGATACAGCTTCGCATTCCTGATGGCTGTCACAGCCTGTTCACGCTGGGCAATATCCTGATATATAACATCCACTCCCGAGACCAGTGTTCTGTACGAGCCCGGATGCTGCGCATCTGCAAGTATTGGAATAAGGTTCGTCCTTGGGGCACTGACCCTGATAAGGTCGCGCATAGCCCTTGGTGAAAATTCGACTGCAAAAACCGTTCCAAGAGATACTATATCTGAAACATGGCTGACAGTCGTTCCATTAGCAGCTCCGAGATAAAGAACCTCCGAATCCCTTTTTATCGGTATCGATGCGCCTTTCAATATCATGGCAGCAAGTTTACTGTGATACGGATCCCAGATGCGATATTCTTCTTTTCCGATTATTGCAGGCTTTTCATACCTGATAAGGCTCTTTGTAGCTAATCTTTTTCCATCTGATACTAAAATAAAGACGTTGTCCAGTCCTGTTTCGATTAACTTTGGGTCTTTCATTGCTCTCAATAGGTTTTGATTTTACCATATTTTCTAATCCATATGTCATTCTTACAATCCAATATCTAACTGGAGAGGGGGGTATCTGCAGTAATATACTCTTCAGAAGACGATTTTGGTGACCTTAAAACTGAAAAATTATTCTTAATAAAGGGTTTTAATAATAACTCTAACTCGGAAAAAGATTTTGCAATTCGTCCTTTAAGCGCACCTATAATTAAAGGATTGTCCATATCATCCATGAGAGAACGTGAATCGGTTTTAAGACCAAAACACTCCTTGTTGTACGCAAATGCAAGACCGATCTCAACACATGCCCCCTCGTCAGGTACTCTTCCGTCCATAACAAAAACAACGAGGGCACAATTTTTTATATGTTCCAAGTCTTTCTGAAATATCTTTTGTATAGCTTCGCCTTTTTCAGATCCATTATCTATCAATTCAGACAATAAATGACCATCTTCTTGAGGCAAGAATGTATCGAAACCAAGATTTTTTATAAACTCATTTAATTTGAGGTTAAAATCCAATTCTGATTCCGAAAAGAGCGGCGCTGCTATATAAACTGTGTTTGTCATGTATTTTCTCTCCTCTCATAACCTTCGACTCTTTCTGGAATAGTGATTTTATTAAAAACACGCTCAAAATATCTATCAGTCATTCCCGCTATGTAATCTCTCACTATTTCAGCTGGTTTCGCTTTTTCTTTATAATCATCTGAAATCCATTTTAAATCTATCATATGTAGGTATATTAAAGAGTCAGTATTTTTATCGCAATAATCTCCCAAAAAGTTATTGAAAAGTGTAGTGTACATCTTATCTATTTTCTTTTTTTCTTTCAATAAACGTTCATCATTGTAAATATAATTCTTACTAAACTCTTTGCATTCACGAATACAATCGGAGACCTCATCCGAAAACGATAAAGCTCCTCTATCAAAGCTATTGTTTATAAGATCTTTAATTAATGTATTTATTATTGCCCGATTTATGTCTTTTCCTAG
>JAWOKW010000156.1:0-3040 GCA_033854095.1 Candidatus Methanoperedens sp.
GATTCAAAAATTCAAAAAGCAAGAGCATTTAAAGTGCAAAGTTACTGCTATTGTCAATTCTTCCAAGAATGCAGAGAAATTAGAAGATTTCTGTGATGAAATAATTGACGTATCTCGTGTACTGAATGATCATATTATGAAAAACAAAAAACAGGAGATTTAGAGTGTTGGCTTTAAGTCTGAAGTTCAAATGGTATTTCTGCGAAGTATCATATAATAAAAATAGAGAGTGTATATAATGACAGATACCGCAAAACGCAGCGAGGGCCTCAGCACATTTGCGGCCATTGCATTTGCTGTGGGGACAATGGTAGGAGCTGGGGTTTTTGTACTCAGCGGTCTGGTCATTGAAGTAGCCGGGTCATCAGCTATCCTATCATATCTGATCTGCGGCGTTGTGGTCTCTTTCTCAGCACTATCCTATGCAGCACTTGCCAGTATATTTCCGGAAGATGGAGGCGGATACCTGTTTGCCAGAAGAATGCTCGGCGGCTATCCCGGATTTCTTGCTGGCTGGGCTATGTTCGTGAGTACGTTGATCGCAGTTTCATTCGTACTCCTGGGTTTTGGGATATACCTGAATCTCCTGCTGGGAATAAATCTTGACCCAAGACTTGGCGCCATAGCCGCAGTAATCCTGCTCACAGCCCTCAACCTCCGGGGGCTCTCTGAAGCAGGGAAACTTGAGGTCGGTCTGGTTGTCACAAAAGTCGCAATCCTCATCTTGCTTGTGATTGCTGGGTTTATTCACATTCAGCATACTAACTTCAGACCATTCATGCCCCAGGGGGCGGGTGGGGTTGTTAAAGGGATTACGATGGTCTTCTTTGCCTATATGGGTTTCCAGGTGGTCAGCATGATGGGCGGTGAAATCAAAGAATCAAGTAGAACAGTCCCTACCGCGACTCTTGCATCAATCGGCATCGTTGCTGCGATATATATAGGCGTAGTTATTGCACTCATTTCTGTAAACCTGCCTTCCTACGGTCAAAAAAGCGTTTTTGATGCCTCGGTTATACTGCTGGGTACATACGGGGGCTATTTAGTGTCATTTGCTGCGACAATCTCTACCCTCTCTTCAGCAAATGCCAGTATCATCGGCGCATCGAGAATCACACTTGAGATGGCAAGTGAAAAGCAGATTCCCGGAAGGTTTACAAGACTTGTAAACGGCCAGCCTATCAATTCCATACTTCTCGGTTCGGCAATTACTACAGTGCTCATAATCTATGGAAATCTTGACTTTATAGTGAATCTCACGAACGCGGCGACACTCAGCACTATGATTCTCGTAAATGTAAGTGCTTTCATGCTGGTTAAGAAAGAAATGCATATGCCACCAGAAAAGAGTTATTTCAGGATACCAGTGGGCACATTCTTCCCCGTCCTGGGTGTGATTTCTAATGTCCTAATGCTTTTAAGCCTTCCTCTGACCACTATAATTATGGGCATTGCTACCTTGCTTGTCGGTTCGATTCTTTACGTGATAGAAGATACGCCAAAAGGACAAATGGAAATAGTAAAGATTAGAAAGTTGCTCGGGCGTCCAATTAAAAGTACAGACTTACATAGTCTCCCTCTTCGTCTATTTCGTAAGTCATAGCCTGACGAGAGCTTGTTAGGCTTCATGTCCATAGACTTCCTGCAGTTAAACCGTTAGAAATTCCTGAAGTAATCCATACCTCGAACGGACTTCGATAGTTAAATGATGAATGCTCACGCTGGTTATATCCAATTTTTGCAATTGCAAGAAATTTTTTAAAATCTTCAAACGAAGCGTAGTATTGCAAGTTTATGAATTCATATTGTAATGTTTCAACGGCCCTTTCCAGGAATGCATTCAGCCATGGATGTGCTTTTGGAAGAATATGATGTATTATATTATTTTCTTTACAATATTCTCTTACAATTTCATTATCAAACTCTGAACCCGCATCAGACCGGATCTCAATTATGACATCATGTGGCATAATTTCACGTAATTGACGAAGAGATTCTTTTACATTTTCGCCTGATTTTTCAGTATGTGCATCCAGAATTACAATGCCGCTATTATACATATCGAGCAAACCAAAAGCATAGACAGTTTCACCTGTTCCTATTCTTTTTTGTGTATAATCCATAGCGAATGAACTAAAAGGTTCTTCAGGACGATGAAGATGTTTTGGTTGTTCAGGAACTTTTTTTGTTCCGGTTAATCCCACTTTTGCCAGAATTTGATGAACACGTGATTTGCCTATCCGAATGGGGCTTTTTTCTTTCTCTTTTCGTTTATTGAACAGGGCTGCTATTCTTCGAACACCTTTAGCTGCTTTTTCCATTAATTTCAACAATGGCTCCAATTTACTCGACGGTAAGTTCTTATTATCAGATTTTTTCATTGTTTCGGTGAACGTGCCTTTGGCCGATTCAATACCGTTTGTGTCTTCCATCCGAAGATTCACTATTTCGGCTATATCTTCATCTGTAAGCTTCCGATACGGATTATGAGGCTTTGAAGTTTTGTCTCGAAGATTTTCTATTGTATTACCTTCTTTTTCTCGTGCGATGAGGTCATAAAATGTACGTTCACTCATTCCATACTTTTTCCATAACTCTTCATCAGTATATTTTCCAGATTCTCGTAGTTTCAGGATATCCGCACGAATTTCAGCTATTCTTTCAGGAGGAAAATATTTTCTAATCTCTTCCCACTTATATACACTTGATTCTATCATATTTTTATGAATTCACTTTTAATAGAATATACAGATGATCTAAATAAGATTTACTGTGGGAGGTCTATGGACATGAAGCCTAGCCCAGATGCATGTCATGAGACCTATCACACAAAGAGCAACACTAACAATAGTGATTACCAATGAATCTGGTATAAGTATAATAGACAGTGGGTAAAGCTGAGCAGATTGAATCACAAAATTATAGTTGAAAACGTAACTTTTATAACTAATTAGATCTATATGGTTCCTTGTGGCAAGACCAGAAAATATCGCAATTAATCGGCATATTACAACCGAAGAACTACTCAAGAGAATAAAAT
>JAWOKW010000157.1:0-5955 GCA_033854095.1 Candidatus Methanoperedens sp.
TGAACGGAAGGATAAGTTGTCTGACTGGAGAATAGATAGCGGGCAGATCGCTGAAGGCTTGAGAGGTGAAGCTGTAGCCTTGCCACAGCGTACCTGCAATTATGTCGCCTGCAGCATAAAGCAGCGATGAGAGGATGCCACAGACAAGCAAGACATTTCGCATCTTCATTGATAGCAATTCTTTTCTGTCTTGTATTATTGTTGTTGGTTCCATTATCTCTCCCCATTACTAACAAATATTTGATCAAGTCTTATAAATACCCTATGCCCTCACACTGGGGGAGTCATCATCGTATACCTGACTAGATTCTGTGAAGCAGCCATTATAAGATAGCAGCAGTTCTCGCTTCTGTTAAGGGGGTAATAAAATCCAAACAATTTAATGGTGATATATATGGTTGATGATAAAGATATCAAGTTCATTGCATTCACGGGCCACAGATATGTCAAATACGATGAAATGCTCCCGGCTCTTGATGAGGTCGCAAGGAGATTTCCGAACGCTGTCTAGATATGCGGCGGCGCAGTTGGTGTGGATTTGAATGCTGCTGAGTACGCCATGATACATGGTATAAAATTGCATCTGATTCTTCCGTTTCCACCCGAGATTATGTGGAAGTACTGGACTCCTGACCAGAGGACTGTATTGAAGAAGATTATTGATTACGCTGAGAAATTGTCAGTATTGAATCCTTACTACGATGTCAGGCACTATCAGCTCAGGAATATGCGTATGGTCGATTCTGCACAGGTTCTGATTGCATTTTATGACGGCTCTCCAGGTGGAACTGCAAATTGCGTCAGGTATGCCCGTTCCTTGAAAAATTACCCGATTGTATTCTGCAGCGGGCCTTTCAGATGACCAGAAGATTCCTGGAGGGAAGACAAATGATGCCGGCATTTCAATGTACAGACTGTGGAGCTTACTTCTTCACCTCGGACGGGCTGAATCAACACCCCTGTATTGGTTACAGACCTTCGGAGGAGGATAAAAAGTCCAGACAATCTTCGTAAGGAGGATTATTCTTGGTTTTTAACCTTCAGTTAGAGACGGCGAAAGCCTTCGTCATAGCTCTTGAAGGAGAGCTTAAGGTTGCAGAGCAGAACAAGGAGAGTTACTGTTTTCACGATTTCACCAGGGTTGTTTCCAGAGGCCGTGTTCTGCTGCAGGGCGTTTGTTCTGGCACGCCGCCGAGAAAAGGCGCCATGATCGTGCCCATCAGCAGTCCCGATGAGGTCATGGTGAAGGTAGAAGATGTTATTGGCTCTACTGTAATTCTCGGTTCTTCTGGAATATCCGAGATCAAAGATTCAATTTTTACCGAAGCTCTCCAGAATTCAAATTTTGAAAAGATGGCGGCAGCGACCCGGGAGTTGGGAATGAGTTCCTCCCTGCATGCACGCGTTCTTCTTGGTAATGAGCCGTTTCCTCAAGTTTTGGAAATTAAGAACTTTGAACCTTTTAAACAGAAGCTGAACAAATACCAGTTCAGCGCTGTGGTGATGGCTCTCACCCACCAGCTTGCTCTCATTCAGGGCCCTCCAGGCACAGGCAAGACTCTGGTAGCTGCAGAGCTGGCGCTTCACCACATCAAGCAGGGACGCAAAGTACTGCTTGTAGCTAAAACCAACAAGGCAGCAGATATGATGATTTCTGCGTTGATTAACCTGATTGAATCAACGGGAGTTCCCAAAGAGCTCCTTGCCCTAGTTTTGCGCCTTGGTGTAGAGGAAAAAATAGCACCCGCTCTGAGAAAATACGGGCTTCAGAATAAGGTTGAAGCGCATACAAAGTATCCTGAACTGCGGGATATTGAGACTCAAAAAAACAATTTCTTCAATGAACTTGAAAATACAAACAATGGAATAAAAGCCATTGATGATTTTATTAACTCAAAGCCATCATTTGGAGCGATACGGGTCCCAATAGCAGAGACTAAGAAAATCAGACTGAAGAGTAAAGCTGAAGAGATCCAGCATGAGCTTCTGATTCTTAATGCGAAATCTTTTAAACTCCACAGGGAAATCGCTGCTGAGATAATAGAGAAGGCTCCTGTCATTGTGGCGACTGCGTACCAGTGCCCGCGCCCTGAGCTGAGAGAAATCATGTTTGATGCTGTGATTTTCGATGAAAGCTCTCAGGCTATGATGCCTGAGGCTGCCATGGCGCTTGTCAGGCTGAAAGGCGATGGATTCCTGACTGTTATAGGCGATCACAAGCAGCTCGGTCCCATTGTTATGAGCGAGCACAGCATGCTGAAAGTATCATTGTATGATCTTTTGCATAAGCGCATCAAGGAGCATGACAAGGCGACGCCTCCCAATAAGAAAGCCATGCTGTCTCTGAGGCGCCAGTACAGGATGCACCCTGAGATCGCTGAGATATGCAGGTTGCTTTCATATCCAGAAGGGCTTGAGACGGCTGACATTGATAGAACTCTTAAAGTAGATACGTCCAGGCTGAAGGGATGCTGGCAAGACAGCGTGGTTGATCCTTGTAAAGCTGTAGTTTTCGTATCGACAGAGGAAATCGCCACCCAGGAGACCAAGGATAGGAAGGGCAGTACTCTCAATTTGAAGGAGGTTGAAATTATTGAAGATATCGTAAAAAGACTGGAAGAGCTTGGCGTTCTGCCTCACCAAATCTCAATCATATCCGCTTATAAAGGGCAGAGGGAACTGATTTCCAGCAGAATGCAGAAGCTATCTGTGGGTACGGTTGACAGCTTCCAGGGGGATGAAAACGATGTGGTGATTTTTGACATCACCCGTGATAATTTGAAAGGGGCAATAGGTTTCATGAAAGATGCAAGAAGGCTCAATGTGGCAGTCTCAAGGGCACGTAGGAAACTCATAGTTGTCGGCAACAGAAAAAGCCTTGGCAGCCATGTGAAAAATCAGGTATTCTTGAAGTTTTTGAAGGCGGTCAATAAGAATACTGTATTTGTGCCTTCACCAGAGATCATAAATGAAGATATTTTTGACCTATCAAATATTTCGGGTTTACCGGAGGTTTTAAACAGTAGTGAATAGGAACATTTCGAAAATTTTAAAGCTATCGTCTAAATCATTTTCAACAAAGCTGTAGAAAATTGGTCAAGAAAAAGATCAAAACAATAATCAGAGAGGAAAATCATGCAATCTAAATTATCTATACCTGCAAGATTGTATCCTGACGATGAGGAAAAAGAACAGCTGGATATTTTAATGCACAAATTCGGGAACTGCAGGCGGAGAGCATACTCGATGCTTAAAAAGGGTATATCAAGACGCGAAATCGAGAAGAAACTCCAGGAAGAGATTGGTATTAATTCAAGATATGTAAAGGACGCCTATCTCAGTGTAAAAGACCTTCCACCACATGTCACCTTCGGGGGAAAGAAGAACCGGACGCTTTTTGAAGATGGGAAGATCACAAGAGAGGAGTGGCATAGAAGGAGAAATTCAGTTATTTTATCAAGAGGAAATAAGACCAAGACCGGAAATCTGAATACAAGAATAGAAGGGGATACTTTAAGGATCAAGGTACTCAATGATTACGAAGCAAAGTGGATTTATCCGAAATTCTATATTCCACAGAAATATTTTGATATGTATAGCAGGTTACTTGACGGCAAAACACCGTACACAATCCTGCTTAATAGAAAAGGAAACGACTATTTCGTGAAAGTCGTTATTGAACCGGAGCAGCCGGTCATAAACGAACCGAAACGTGTAATGGCTCTTGATATTAATGCTGGACATATTGACTTTGCGATAATGGATAGGAACAAGAACTTATCTGCCGTTGGTAAGATTGATACTAATGAAATAGAAAGCGCCAGCACAAATAAGGCAACCAATTTACTTCACAAAACAGTTAATAAAATAGGCAATATAGCAAGACATTATGATGCAGAAGTAGTTGCAGGGAATCTCAATACAGGGAAATTCAAAAGTAACAAAAAAGCGAACCGCAAAGTCCACAGAATCCCTCAATTCAAGCTCTGCAACATGATGGGCTATAAACTACCAATGAAAGGAACAATTTTTAAGGTACGGTCTGAAGCTTACACCACACAGCTGGGTCAGGCTGTTTCTCAAATGATAGGATTGGATGTACATAAATCGTCATCCATTTGTTTTGCACTCAAGCAGGTTGATTATAACCTGTTCAGAGAACTCCTTCAGGGTGTCTCCAAGAATGAAGGAAATGGAATCCCGATGGGAAGGCTAACTGAAGGAAGTGGGCTTACTGCCCTGCATCAGAGAAATTTGGTGCACAATGAAGTAAAAGACAGAGGCTACCCGACCATTCCTGATAGTTGGGGACTATCCTTCATGGATGGTATGAAAGATAACTTCGCGTATCTGAATGTGAAGATATGTTAAGTTAGGAGTATCAGGCGAACTGCTACCGCGCTAATCTCTATCGCTTCCAGAGATTCGCCGCAATGAATGTGTGAAATTTTTAAGTGAATTCCCAGCCTGTTGGTGAAATCGCAGATGAATTCGAACTGAAATCAGAAGGCCAATCTGAATTCATTTTGAAATATTATTGAAGCTGCAAGGTATGACTACATTGTGAAATCACTTGAAATCATGCTTGCTATAGATAGTGAAATCACAGCCTAAAAAAAGCAAGAAAATGATGTTTGAAGAACCATTTCTCTGCGCCACCGCCATTTTTCACTAATATAATTCGGCCCGGCGATCCCATATTTTAAGGAAATGATAAGGTTTTGAATCCCCCCGCAACCTTTTGGTTGCGGTTTCCTCTGCTACTCGGTTATGAAAAAAATTCCATACAAATATTTGAAACAAGGAGAGATCTGCGGGCATCCATCGCGCAAAACCGCAACATCTCTTCTCGTTTCTATCATTCAGAAAGGATGCGCTCCTTAAGGAGGTGATAAAAAGGACTCAATATCCGGAATTCCATGTCTTGGATATTCCCTTTTGAGCCCGGCCTCCAGGGATACTTAATTACGTCGAAAAATACAGACTTCAAACCTGCCAGACAAGTATCTGAGGTAAACTTATAGAACTGAAAATACGTTTTTTTATGGGTATTTAGGATAATTGACATATTATTATGCTTGTTCAAGCTAATAAAACAAACAAGAGTACTATAAAACATATATATGCTGGCCCACGCAGGAACCTGCATAAATCTTGATTCAGGAAATCATTGGAAAACAATGCGCTGACAAATGTAAATTTAAATAAAATATCAAGATAAAAAATTATGCTTACTGAGAGCTGGTTTAAAATCCTAAGAGTCCTTATAACAATAAAATAAGTAAATCGAATATATTGAGGTTTTTGAATTATTTTCAGGCAAACTACATTCCTGATGCTACAGGTATTTTAATACCTCTGATTTCAGGTAAACATCCTAAGAGTTATGGTTTTCATGTTCTAATACAGGAGTTCAGGACGGAGTTCAGTTAAATTCTTATGGACGATCTAAACTAAGCACCAATATAATTCAATAAATCCTAACAGTTTTTTTAAATAATGATATTGGAAAAACAACCCATATTAGTTATTATCAAACCTGATATTTTCTTTGTTATTTATTATCTACTGTAACTAATATTTTTATAAATCCTAAGGGCTATTTTAAAATTCTAAGCGCCCTCCGGTGAAAGAATAAGTAATCTATTTATATCAAAAATTCGCTGTGTATTGTGGTATGAATGATTTGATTACTATTCTTGATGACCTCAGGTCTCTTGATAATGGGATTAATGAGCTTTCCTTGAAGATAAACGAAATTCCTTTAACACAGACAATAGAAGAGAAGGAAAATGATGTCTTGCATAGTATGGATGAACTGGATTTATTACTAAAGGAAATCCGATCGTTGTTCAATGAAATTTACAATAAAAGTAATGCTGAAAAGGACGAGGAAACTATTAGCAAGCTAAAAGGTATTCTTTTGAGAATGAAAAATGGCAATATTTGATATCC
>JAWOKW010000158.1:0-2579 GCA_033854095.1 Candidatus Methanoperedens sp.
CAAAGGTCAAAGTGCCGAACACAATGAGCCCTGATGAGATGATTAAAATACTCTCCGACGCAGGATATGTGGTCTCCAAACCTGTTATGGGGTAGTACACCTACCCCTTTTACATAGGAAGTATAAATGCATATCATTATCTGCTGCCTGAAATGGTAGTTACTGATTCATAGGTTTATCAATTATATTTAATTGCTTTCATGCTTGCAGCGAACCAGTGTAACATTTACAATGTATGCAGGAAAATTCTTATGCTATTGTAACTTGACGCTAACATTAAATTGCCCAGTAGGGCTTTCTTGAGCTCCTGAAAAGGGTATGTAGTCCTAAAAAATTAATAGGGCACTACCCTTGTGCCTTCAAAGATTCCACCGCCTGTATTGCCAATGACTTGTAATGCTCAATATTCGTGTGGTAATGTTCCATGGCTTTGACAGCATCTGGGTCTGTGCCCTGCAGTTTCGCAAGCCGCTTTATGGTATGCATTGCCGTATCCATCACCCATCTGTTCCTGGTATCTGCATCCACAACCTGCATTGACTCAGGTCTTATGGATGTTATCACGTTCCCTTCTGGAGTGGTGTATATGCTGGGTTTTCCGACGACAGCAATAAACTCCGGCGGTGTTGTTTTCGCAAGGACCTGCGCTGCTTCAGGCTGGTATTGCCCTGCGTACACAAAGAATGCACCAGTCGGGTCAACGATGCGCCCGCGCCAGAATTCCGCCTCCGTTCCCACATTTTCTTTTTCTGTCAGAGTCCCAACGACAAAGACACGATTACATTTTGCGCCTGTTGGGGTGATAAGATACTGGGGAGAATACTGATCAAGTCCTTCCTTTACCTGAAGGTTTGATTCCTTGAACTCAGCAGCGAATATGCGATGTGCAACTTCCCGGATATAGTCCATATTTACGTCTCTTGTGCGATTGGCGAAGGACTTGCCAGCAGCTTGTTTATATTCTCTATATTCTCGTCAAGGGATTTGACATCCTGTTTGATCGAATCTACAAGTATGAACCTACCAATCTTGGCTCCAGTCACTTCAAAATACCGCCCTATAAGCTTATTTTTTATCATTTCCAGCACCACATACGGGTCAAGCGCTTCGATTGCCATCTCCTGAGCTTTATCAAGGGTGAGGCCTGTCAAACTTTCTGTAATTTCCCTGTTCAGTAAAATGTTCTGCACCTTTTCGCCGTCATCTATGAACGCTTTTACTCGCAGATCATAGACTCCTTCCACTTTTCCGTGTTCGCCACATGCGCCTTTTACCAGCGCTCTATTGCATTCCATGCATCGTTTAATTAAACCTGAACCATTCTGTATATCTACGATAGCGCCGCTGAATTTTGTAGGTGTCGAACCTACCTCGATATCCTCATTTATCGGTATAATCTCACTTGTCTTATTAAGCTTAATACTGAATTGTTCCTGCCACTCTGAAGTTACTACATTCTTAAATATATAACTTTTACCTTCTTCCAAAGGCGGTAGCGCCGCTTTTGCCCATTTTGTAAATTTTATTGTTCCAGATTCATCACCCAGTAATCCTACCTGAGAGATTGATTCCTGATTGCTCTCCCACAACTGGATAACTTTACACCGCAGTGTTACCCATTCTCCACTCTGTTTGATATCGAATGCTTTTACCTGTGGTGTTTCACGTGACGTATAAAAATCCGTCTTTGAAATATCATGTTGCTTTAAAAAGTAGTTAGTTACGTTTCGCCGTGCTTCTTCGGGTGGAACCCTGAATTTATTTATCAATTGGTCTAATTTGGTTTCTATTTCGTTCAACTGTAGTTTAACGCCCAGTTCCAAAAATCGTGCTTCTATCTGTGTTGCTATTTCTTTCATACAATTCCTCAAGCCTCTTGTTTGTATTTTTTTATTTGAGAGGCAGGTTATACCTTATCCTGTGAACAAATAAAGCTTCTTAGCTCAGGGTGAAAGTATTGGAGCCTAGCTGTAAGATCCACAGACTTGTTGCAGTAAGTTTCAATTGACATACGTCTCTACCGCGTTTGATTTTTGGTTATAAATAGTTGCATATGGCGCTTCTGTGATACCCATATGCAGGCTAATATAAGATGAAATCTGTTTTCCACATAACAATAGTTCGTATATATACGAACAGAAAACCTTATCAATTTTAACATCATAATAAGATTATAAACGTCAAATCGAGGTTATCAACACGAAAATAAAAGACATTCCGAGACTTGAAGAGCAGGTTATGAGTATGCTTCCCATCGCGCAAATAGAGATGAGAAAAGCATTAGGACTTAGTTCACAGGATGGCTCTGAACTTATTGGATACATGCTGAAAGATAAACTCATTAATAGAACGCTAATAACTACCGAAGGTAAAAGGACGTTCTTACTTGAACGTAAAAATGGAAATGGTCATTCTAAAAAAAATGATTATTCCGTTTTACTATCTGGGGGTAAGTTCTCGCCTTGCTCTGGATGCGAAAAAGATTGTGTGCCAGCGTATTGTAAACAGTTGACAGAGTGGGTGGTTAGTAAATAGTGCAATAATAATTTAGAGAAGTAATGCTTGGGGTTTAGATTTTT
>JAWOKW010000159.1:0-5729 GCA_033854095.1 Candidatus Methanoperedens sp.
CATCCTGGGTGGTAAAGGTAAATCCTTTGCCAAGCTTGTAATCAAGTGGTTTTACCTTGGTGACTTCCTTGTAATCAGCTTCCGTGATCACTCCTTTTTCCTTGAGGATATCCTCAAGAGTCTTGGCTGATGCCGTCTGACCAACAAATGCCGTGGCCAGAAGCACTGCGCCTGCTGCAAAAAAACTTTTTTTCACTGCTTCCTCCTTTTGTTGCAAATATACTCAGCAGAAACGTTTGTCCAACTGGAATGATTTCGTCTGCTGGCATGGTGATTACATAAAGTATTTAATATTACGCTGAAATATATGGAGCAATGCCTATGTGTTTATATAATATCAATTTAGAGAAGTCAATATTCTTGTTTTTGTTTATAATTATTCCACACCAATAATAACACTGGACGCCTTGAAGATCGCTAAGGCATTATCTCCCTCTCCAATCCCTATTTCGCGTGCGCTTTCGCTTGTAATAATCGCACTGATTGTATTTCCGCCGGGCAGCTCCAGCGTAACCTCGGTATTGACGATTCCATCTGTCAGATTAATTATTTTCCCACGGAGTTTGTTTCTAGCACTCAACTTTGAATCATCCATATCTTTGCTAATTAACACAGATGTGGCCTTAACAATCGCATATGCGTCTCTTCCCGGATTCAGATCAAGATTCTCCACACTTTCGTTAGTAATAATAGCTATGATTGAATCCGATCCCCTGATGCTTAATTCCACTTCCGCATTGACTGCGCCCATTTTGATTTTGCTGATCGTCCCTTTCAGCATATTTCTCGCACTGACTTTCATGGCAATTCTCTGGAGAAAGTTATAGAATTTTCTGGCGTCATCGATTTTTTCGGCGACTTTTCCCAAGAACTTCTCATGCTCTTTCTGAATGATGCGAAAATTGTTTATTACCTCGGCTCCTTCTCTTGTGAGAAACGTTCCGCCGCCTCCCCTCCCTCCTGTCATCCTCACCACAAGGGGCTTGTCGGCAAGATTGTTTATCGCATCAATAATTTCCCAGGCAGTTTTATAACTGATGCCAACTGCTTTTGCAGCTTTTGTTATGGATCCCAATTCCCGAATTTTTTCCAGTAATGCGATTCTGTCGCTGGCAATAAATTCCCGGTCAGCTTTATGTAGCCATATTTTGCCTGAAACGTTGATATGACTTTCATTTTTTTCCACTCTGAAAAAACCTCACTTTCAACGATAGTCAATCAGTAAAAATTCGTTGCTGGTTATTCTTATTGTTGTTTTTTGTACTTAGCAGAAAGTTACTATGTCATGGGAACTTCGTAATCCTGCCTCCTGCTTATTAGCAAATATCAAATGGATTCAAAACACCCTATTGCACATGAAATTATTTATCATCTATAGAACACTTTTTATTAAGTAGAGCCCATCCGGAAACCCCCGGAAATTTTCATAAAGAGTGGGGTTGGGGCTTTACCGGAGTAAATAGTACGGCTTTCATGCAGGAACTCGGTTCGGGGGGAAGTGTCCTGAAGTGGCTGTTTTTGCTTGATCCGGGTGACGATGGTTCAGGATTACTATTTGTTCCGGGAAAGACATAACCTCACTCCAGACAAGTACTTTCCGGACAGAAACTAAGCAATGATGGCATATGGTTGTTGTATATAATTATATATAACGCTGCACAAAAAAAGGCTCCATCAATTTACTCAATATGTTATTTGCTGGAGCTTTGTCGCAAAGCCAGTATTCATGCAAAACGACTACATGTTTTCTGGCAATCAATTTTATGTTGTAATTACCTCGATTATGTCGCCTTTTTTCACCCGTCCTCCCTTAAGAACCTTTACAAAAATCCCTTCCCTGGGCATGACGCAGTCACCAGCCTGATAATAAATGGAACAACGGGTGTGGCATTCCTTTCCGATCTGAGTGACCTCGGTTAGCACTTCACCACCAATTGCCAGACGGGTACCGATAGGGAGAGAGGGAAGATCTATGCCCTCCGTTGTGATATTTTCTGCAAAATCCCCGGACACGACATCCAGGCCCTTTTCCTGCATTTTACGTATACTTTCAAGGGCGAGCAAACTCACCTGCCTATGCCACTCACCCGAATGTGCATCACCCACGATTCCGTGATTTTCCTTAATCTCAACGTAATCAACGGGTTTCTTCCGTTCGCCCTTATTTTGACTCACACAAACAGCGAATACTTTACCAGGCATCTATTTCTTGCTCCTTATCTTTAAGCTCATCAGCCGCCAACTTTTGACATATCAAACGGTTCATGTGTCGAATCATTAGATGTGATTAAATGATTCTTCGGTTTATTAATGACTATTGCACGCAAAGTTTCTTTAAGAGCCGTCTCGCCACCTATTCTGAGCAGCGGCTTCAAATCGTATTCAGTATCATCAAAAAGGCAACTCCGGGCCTTACCGGACGACGTTACCCTTATCCTGTTACACTCACTACAAAAATGGCCGGAAATTGGGGTAATTACACCGACAGTCCCTGACGCCCCATCTATACGAAAATCTTGAGAAGGACCAGACAATGTATTTCTCGTAACTGGAGAGATATGATAATGCTTTGAAATCCTTTCCAGAATTTCATCACCCGGAATAACCAGGGATTGCCAATTTTCCTCCTTAGATGTAGGCATGTACTCTATGAAGCGAACAGCATATGGCTTTTTGAGAGTTATTGCGGCAAAATCCACAAATTCAGAATCATTAATCCCACGCATTGCAACAACATTAATTTTTATAGGAAAGCCCAATTCATCAGCTGCCTGTATCCCCTCAAGAACTTTATTCAAGTCTCCACATCTGGTAATTTGATTAAAAGTTTCAGAGTGCAGCGAATCAAGACTGATATTCAATCTCTGAACCCCGGCACGAAGAAGGCTTTCAGCCATCTCCTTGAGGAGTATGCCATTTGTTGTCAGAACAAGCTGGCGCAATCCGGGTATTTTTGACAAGTCACGCAGAAAATCTATGATTCCGTTTCTTACAAGCGGTTCACCGCCGGTAACCCTAATTTTTTCAATTCCAATTTGTACTGATGCTTTTGCAAGCATAAGAAGCTCTTCATAACTGAGGATATCCTCATGTTTAACTTTTGAAATGCCCTCCTCAGGCATACAGTACCGGCACCTCAAATTGCATCGATCAGTGACCGAAAGCCGCATGTAATTTATTTTTCTTCCATACGAATCGATTAGAGACATCGCGGGAACCTTGCAGTAGATAAGAAAAAATGGAAATTCAGAAGAAACAGTTGTCAAATCTTATCAGTAAAATCAATACACTGCAATAAAATTAGTTACAATGTGGAATCATATCATTTTCCAGCATTCTGGTCGTTAATTTTAAAACCCTCAAGTATATGCATAATGAAACATGCAAATTTAAACCACGAGTGAAAGCTGAAATATAGTCCTAAAAAAACGGGCACCTTTTGGGTGCCCGTAAAATTCATTTCAGATAATAAGTTTATTAGCCTAGAAATTCCAGAATGAATCAAGCTCAGCGTCGGTCATATCCCACACTGCGTTGTGTGGCGGAACAGGCTCTTCAAAGAATTCAGGCAAACGGTCATCCTTGTTGTTGAAACCAGCTGCAATGTTGAACTCGTGCTCGGTCTTCAAAACATATTTGCCGAACTCTACAACGCCATCAGCTGTGAGGCTGCATCCATAACGAGCATTGATCATCTCATAAATAGCCGTGAAGCACTCAGGGATGTCAAGAGCCGGGAATGCGACGAAGATGCAAAGACCGGTACTATCAACCGCTGCGGTTGCTATCTGGAGATTCCTTGACAGCTCAACCTGTCCTTCTTTCTGAAGCGGATCTACATAACCACCAACCTTAAGGATGTTGGTAGCAATTGTGTAACCGGAAGTATGGTCTGCACCCATTGTTGAAGTTGCATAAGTTACACCGATACCCTTTACTGCCCTCGGATCATATGCAGGGATACCCTGATTCTTTACAACAGGAATCCTGGTAAGGCCATATGTTTTACCAACAGAGCCGGCGCCGTTACCAAGGATACGGCCAAGAGGCGTTCCCTTGCGCATATCTTCGTCAAACAGTTTATATGTTGCCTGTCCATCACCCCAAGGCATGATACCGGCCTCCATGGCAACACTCATGAGAACGGCGCCTTCGATCGAGTCGACACCAACGTCATCCATCACCCAGTCAATGCGTGCGCACTGGTCAAGGTCGGGAATGTTGCATGCGCAGCCGAGTCCCCAAACAGTCTCATACTCGAAACCGGAGGTAATGTATTCACCCTGCGGATCGACATATATCTGGGAACACTTGATGATACAGCCAGCATGGCAACCATGGCTGGTAACACCATTAGGACGCGAAGCAATAACATCGTGCATGGTCTCGCCACAGATTTTCTCCGGATGATCAACGCGACCATAACGGAAGTTCTTTGTGGGCAGACCGCCGGCTTCATTCAAGATGTTGATCAAAACGTTTGTTCCGTACGTAGGGAGACCTTGGCCGCTGACCGGGTGGTCAAGCAGTGCCTTGGCAAAGATTCTTGCCTGGGTCTTGAATTTCTCCGGATCGGCCAAAGTTACCCCAGGGCCGCCGGTGTTGTCGATGGTGATATACTTGATCTTTTTTGAACCCATAACGGCGCCTGCGCCGCCACGTCCATGGCTTCGGATGTTACCATCAGGGTCTTTGACCGAGATGTTGGCTGCGGCCATCTTGAATTCACCGGCAGGGCCGATTGTGAGAATACCGATCTTTTTCCCGAGTCTTTCGCTTACCGTCTTGATGAGCTCATAGTTGCCTTTACCGATGAACTCCGCATCTTCCTTGATTGTGGCTCCATCATTGTTGATATGAATGGAGTACCACTTGTCTTCTTTCGGCATGCCTTCGATGATTACAGCTTTGATGCCAAGTTTTTCCAAATCCTGAGCTGCAGTACCACCGGCATTACTTTCTTTGATACCACCGGTCAGCGGGCTCTTGAAGCCAGCGGAAAGACGCCCTGAGTTCGCAGCCGCAGTTGCAGTCAGCAGACCAGGTGCAAATACAAGCTTGTTGTATTTGCCGAGCGGTTCGCAGGTGGGGGGAACTTCTTTTGCCACGACGGTTGAGGTCAGGGCGCGGCCGCCGAGAGCAGCCCACTCACTCGGCACTGCCTCGGTGCTTGTTGTGAGGGTCGACATGTTTACACGAATAATCTTTTCTCCCATACATTCCTCCATTTCCATGCCTTATAGAGTTTTTACTGTGCGTGATATTATGAAAAAAACATACCATTTGCAATAAATAAATTCGATTTCCCATCATTTTTAGAACATTTTTTTATTAATTTTCAGCCCTGCCAATTTTCAACAAGAAAAACAGGACATTACAAAATAATGGTCCAAAAAAACATTAAACTCATAATGCATCATAAAGGCACCTTCGCTGTATACATTACTTCACAACCTTGTATCAAAACATCACATTTTTACTTTTATTAAAATCACCCGTTCAAAATACGAACAGATATTCACAACCAAATTGAGTTAAAAGGTTGCTTTTTTAGCGAATGTGTCCGCGGCGGAGCCATTGCTGAAATAGATTGGCAAAGCTGAAAAAAAAGGGGGTGGCTTACCACCCCCTTTTATATACTTCAAAGAGAATTACAGTGCGGACTTGAAGATGTTGATAACTTCGTCAAGAGTTGCAGTGCGAGGATTCATGAGCTGGCAAACGTCTTT
>JAWOKW010000160.1:0-18943 GCA_033854095.1 Candidatus Methanoperedens sp.
CCCATCCTCTATAAAATGAGAACACGAACAGAAATGCAAGTATAATGCCAATAACTACTCCGACTATCGCAAGGATGACGGAAATAAGCGTGTTATTGAATATGGATTTGTCAGTGAAGAAGTCAGAAATATATTTGACAGCTACAAGTATAAGGATCAATCCGATTAATCCTATTATGACCCCTGCATACGGAATCATAGACAACAGCACGAATATTGAACCTATTCCTCCTAAAGTCTTTGCCTGAGATAGAGAACCCATAGATATCACTCCTGTTTAATGCCCCTGCTAATACTATTTAGAGTACAATAGTATAAATATCTTATCCATTCTAATCCTGAAGAGATAATCCCTCTATCCCTTCAAAATGGTCTCTGTTATTAGTAAGAAGCCTGCATCCGTTCTGCAAAGCAATGGCAGCTATTAGCAAGTCCCTTATCTCTATCATATTTCCCTTAGCTCTCCTTTCAGCAAAGATCCTGCCAGCCGTTTCCATGCTCTCCTCCTGCGTGTGAAGAAGTATCATGGTTTTAAGGAGTCCCTTCGCTGATGCGATATTCCTTTCCTTTTCCATAGAATTGTAGGCTCCAAAATACAGCTCGAATGCGTTTATATCCGTAGTTGCAAGCTCTTCGTTTTTTTGACCGTCTCATATTCCTTTTCATCCATTTTCCAGCCACCAGCGAACGTACTCGGCTTGTTCTTCCTGCATTTGAGCAAATATCTCAATGCTTCATCCATGGATACCGGTCGCTTCAGTTCTTTTATCAGGTCAGCTATTAAGACGTTTATACTCTCATATGTTTCATCTCTGATCTTTATCGTTTTATATGACACATTTACCACAATATCTACATTTTCCTTAAGTTTAAATAGGTGATGCAACCCCCATGGATAAAAAAGAAACATTTAAGGATAGGTACTCTAATACAGTTCGTAAGGATACAAATGAATAAAAAACATCGTTTAGTCTTTGGAGTTGCTGTTGTTGCAGTGCTGCTGGGATACCTTGCGTTCATCTCAGTGGACTCAAACAGGTATGAAGTAAGCGAAGCAGTCGCGGCAAAGGAAAAACTGGCAGATAAAATAATTCTCGTTAATGGTACGATGGTTGCGGGTACTGACCAGAAGGATGTGCTCAACCGCACAATGACATTTAAACTGACTGACGGTATCTCAACGATTGATGTTGTCTATACAGGCGTTTTACCCGACATCCCTCCTGGCTACACAAATATTGGGGTCGTGGCTACAGGTCAATTTGACAACAACGTGTTCAAAGCCTTCAAGATATTAACAAAGTGCCCTTCTAAATACGTGCCTTCATCAGATAATATTACGAAATGATCTTCAGAATCCTTCAGGACAGAATAAAATACGACGGTTCTCAGATAGCTCCGCTCTGGACATATAGTATGGGAATAAAGGGGGATTCTGTTGTAATTTTTCATGGTCCAATGGATATTACGCCTGAGAATATGAAAGATTTTGAAGACCAGAAAGCAAAGAAAACCATACAGGGCGATGATCTGATCCATATTATCGTGGAAAGGTTCGATTCTCCTGCCAGCATGCGTCTTGCCTATTACATACAGCGCTTCCTCATCGTCTGCATCAGAGATGTCTTAGAAAAGCATGGAATAAAAACTGCCAGGGATGGAGATGACCTTTTCATAGGTGAAGGAAAACTGACAGTAAGCATAGCAAGTGCAGGCGTATCAAGTGAAAAGATACATTGCGGTATAAATATTACCACAGAAGGAACTCCTGAAGATGTTAAGACCGCTGCGCTTGTGGATTTTGGGATAGAGGATTGGAAAGAGATTGCGCAGGAAATAGGCGAAACTTTTGTGCATGAAATGGATGATATAGAGAGCGATATTGTCAAGACAAAAAGCCTATGACTGATATGAATTTCGGGGGTCTTATCATGTTGCGATGCTTATTGGCTTGCTCTTGATGTTGATGTTTTTTATGTAAAAGGCGGAGGCGTGGTGTTAATAGGTCCTATACCAATCGTTTTTGGAACTGATAAGAGGTTTACACTGATTTCGATGGCTCTGGCTATTGCGCTCATGCTGCTGGCGATAATATTTTTTAAGATATAGCATGTGTAGATAGTAAAAACTATAAGTACAAAAGCTATAATTGAGAAGATACCATGATAGGAATGATACTTTGTGGCGGGCATGGAAAGCGCCTTCGCCCTTTAACAAATGATATACCTAAACCTTTAATAGAAATAAAAGAAGGTTACTCGATTCTTGATAAGCAGTTGATTGATTTTAAAAATGCAGGTATTGATAAAGCTGTTCTTCTGACAGGATACTTAAGTGAGAAGATAGAAGGACGATTCGGCTCAATATGGAAAGGCATTGATATCGAATACTCAGTTGAAGAGAAACCTCTGGGGACACTGAATGCTATTCGTCTCGGTATCTCAAGAGTAGATGATGATGTGATCATCAGGAACGGGGATGTTGTAGCTGATGTTAACCTTAAGAAGATGATGAATAAGTTCAATAACTCAGACTATTCTGCAAGTATGTTCATCACAAAGATGAGAAGCCCCTATGGCATTGTAGAACTGGGAGAGGAATGTATAAAAAGGTTCAGGGAAAAGCCCCTGCTTGACTATTATATCAATGGTGGGATATATTGCTTCAGAAAAGATATATCCAAAATGTTCAAGGATTTCGAGGCGGGGGATATCGAGAAAACAGTGTTCCCTCTTCTTGCTGAATCAAACCAGTTCGGATATTATAAAGAAGATGGTTTATTCTGGATGTCTATAGACACAACAAAAGATCTTGAAGAGATTCATAAGGAATACGCTAACAGAACTGATAAACCATGGGGCTACGAGAAAATCCTGATCAATACAGAGAAATACCTGACAAAAGAACTGTTTCTTTTTGAGGGCTATCAGACCTCATTGCATTATCACGAGAAAAAAGATGAAACAATGTACATCATCAGCGGTTCGGGCTACATTGAATTTACAGACCACAAAGAATATTTCGGACGCAACGATACAATCAGGATCAAACCAAATAACCCGCATACCATAGTCGCCACCGAAACTACGGTTTTACATGAAGTGAGCACGCCTCATCCAGACGATACTGTGCGTATCAAAGACTATTACGAACGGTAGAAAGATATATCCAGTTTTGCAGCAATTAAGTTAGTTCTGGTGCTGATGGAACAGAACAATATCGAAGAAATTAAAAAAAAAGCGCAAACATTCGAGTCTCAGTACACAAAGCTAAAGCAGGAATTCAAAGATTATATTGAAATCAGCCGCAAAAATGAAGAGAAAAAAAAGCAGGAAATGAGAGCGGATTTTGCGAAAAAATTGCTTGCTGTGGCAGATTCGCTGAATCGCATATCCGAGTCATATGATAATGTTTCGTGTGACCTTGTGAAAAATTATTCAGAAAATATAAAGAGAAACATTGATGCAATTTACAGTCAGCTTCTCTCTGCATCAGGTCTTACCACGATAGAACCTGCATCTGGTGATAAATTCGATGAACAAAAACATATAGCTGTGGGACTGGAATATGACACACCATATCCTGAGAACTCGGTCTTTCGCGTAATAAGAAAAGGATACATCATTGATAATAATGTAGTCAGACCATCTGAAGTGATAGTAGCAAAACGCCCTGCTGAAGTGAAAGCTGTTAAAGCGGAATTCAAACTAAGCTTATGGGAACGCTTTCTCAGGCGCATCAACCCTGCAAAGTTTTGGTTCATGGAGTTAAATAAAAAGGTCGATTCTCTGAAAAACGCAATGGATGTGAAAGATCAAAAAATTGGTGAGCTTGAGCGAACACAAAAAGAAAGGGTTGAAAAACTCACACAGGACATAAGTTCTCTGAAAAATATAATAACTGCACTTGAGACTAAAGATCAAAAAAGGAATGAATTTGAGCGCATACAAAAAGAGAAAGTTGAAAAACTTACGCAGGAGACAACTTTTTTGAGAAATATAATACTAACGATGGAAGGGAAGGATCAAAAAATAAATGAGCTTGAGCGCATACAAAAAGAAAAACTCGATAAGCTCGCGCAGGAAATAAGCTCCCTGAAAAATACCATAGCTGAACTTGGAACAAAAAATAAGAATGAGCCTGAGCAAAATGAGCCTGAGCAAAAAGTGGATACTGAAAGCAACAAAAATTATTCGAATATAAATGAGGCAGAACATGCAGGATAGAAATATATTGGGTATAGATTTTGGGACCACTAACTCAAAGATGGCGTACATGCTTCTGGATGAACCTGTGATGATCGAGAACAGTGAAGGAAAGAAGATCACACCTTCAGTGGTTTATTTCAAAAGTGAGGATGAAGTTATAGTAGGTGAACTTGCCAAGAGAAATTTGATCATTAATCCTGATAACACTGTGAGTTCGATCAAAAGGGAGATGGGGACGGATTTCAAGAAGAATATCGGAAATTACAAATTCCCACCTGAATACATAGGTGCGCATATATTCAAAAAACTTGCTGACGATGCAGAAAAGCGGGTTGGGAAGCGATTTACAGATTCGGTGGTATCTGTTCCTGCTAACTATTCTGACGGTCAGAGACAGGCTATCAAGGATGCAGCCGAGATTGCAGGGCTTAATGTTTTGAGGATGATAAACGAACCAACGGCTGCAGCCTTAGCATACGGGATAAGGGAGGATCGCGACAGAAAAATGCTTGTGTACGATTTCGGTGGGGGTACATTTGATGTGTCTATACTTTCTGTTTCATCAGGATTTTTTGATGTAGATTCAAGTGCAGGCGAGCACAGGCTCGGCGGGGATGATATAGATGCGCGCATTGAGGAGCACGTGAGCAAAAGATTATACGAGCAGACTGGTGTGGATGTAAAACAGGACTTGGCGCTTCATGCGACCCTGCGTGAAGCTTCAGAAGAAGCAAAGATTGCGCTGTCCTCGCTCGAAAGCACAACAATCAGCATACCTTTTGTGGCTGCGAACAAGCCGCCGTTCAGTATGGCATTGACGCGGGCAGCATTTAACAGTATGATATCAGACCTGATTGAGCGCACAAAAAAACCTATTGAACAGGCACTGGATGATGCCTCGCTTGAAAAAAAAGAGATAGATGATATATTGCTTGTTGGCGGTACAACTCTCATACCTGCTGTGCGTGAATTTGTGACACAGTTTTTTGGAAAAGAGCCTCTTAAAGGAGACCCATACGATGCAGTTGCACTCGGTGCTGCTGTCGCAAGCATAGAATTTATAAAAGAAAAATCAAGGTTTGCGGAAAATATCGAGATAAGTGATGTGATTTCAAGCTCACTGGGCGTAGAGACCGCGGATGGCACGGTCTCGAAGATACTTGAGCGGAACACAAAGATACCGATTGCACGAACAGGCGATTTCACAAATGTCTGGGATTATGTGGACAAGGTTGTGATCCCTGTGTATCAGGGCGAAGGTGAATATGCAGAAGAGAATGAGTTCCTGGGGGAATTTTTAGTATCTGTAGAACCAAAGCCCGCATTCCATAACAATATAAATGTAACCTTTGAGGTCGGAAAAGAGTTCGGCATATTGCATGTCACAGCAGTAGATATTGATTCAGGCAGTATGCGTACCGTGAAAATGGAAGCAAGGAGCAGGCTCTCTAAAAAAGAGAAAAATAAATGGATGAAAAAAATGCTTGGTGTCGAAAGTATAGAGGTAAAGATAATAAATAAAACTACAGAAGATACTCTTGACCTGTATCTTAATCCATCTGAAATAGTGGCTGACCTCAAAAAAGAGTTAATCGAGAAAGGTATTATGGATGAAAAAGAGAAGCTTTTCTGCAATGATATCGAGCTTGAAGATACTAAAAGAATATCTGAGACTAACACAACGGGCGGCAGCACGATAGAGATACGGCAAAAATGAGCAAGAAAAAGCGAAAGCAAAGCGCTCCTCAGATCATAAAGCAAGAGATATCTGTTCAGGACGACCCATACTGGAAAGTATCAGGCATTTATATGGATGCCCAGAGGGTTGGCAGGTTCATAGCCAGATTAAAAAGATTTGATGATGAACATACAGAATGGACAGATGACATCATGAACGGTGTCCCTACATATTACTGCGTCCTTGGTGTCAGTAAAGGAGCTACAAAAGAAAAAATAGAAAAAGCCTATAAAAGAAAGTTGGAGTTTTCAAGTTATCCAGATGAAGTAATCGAAGAGGCTTTCGGTGCTCTGAGCGATCCTGTGCTTCAGAAGGAATACGATGAATTGCTCTTTGTATTTGAGCAGATCACAAAATCCATGCTTGTCACTGAAAAAAATGAGCTGATTAAAAGGCACAGCGAATTCATCAATACAGAAAAGGACTTTGACAGGATGAAGCAAATACTGGATAACACTTATAAAGGGCATCATCTTCTCTACAGGCACGGAGCACCTGACCTTTATGAGCTTGCAGGGTTTGCAAAGGATGCGACGTTCGAAGAGATAAAAAAACGCTGTGAGGCTGGTTCAGAACTGCTGAATAGGATTTGTTCTATATTCACTAACTCCAATTTACGGAAAGACTATAATTTCATGATGGACTTTACTGTAAAATACGCATCCGAAGAAATCCTTAAAGAGCGCGAAAAGAAGAAGGAAAAATGGAAAAACATCAATAAAAGCATCCTTGAGAGGCTTATTCTCATTGCTCTCAGCGCACCCGATTCTCTTGAAAAATACATGCGGCGGTATGAGGACATACTCAACAGCAATCATGACTGGAAGCAGTATCTCTCATCTGAAACTTTTTTGTCAATACTTGGGTTAAACAGGAGTTCATTTGCTGGAGATAAAAAGGACATTGAGGCTGCTGTACGTGAAAAATATAGACCTATTGAAAAAACCCCGAAGGTCAATCTTGCATACAGTGTGCTCAAAAATGCAGCGCAGCGTGATGATTACCTCTGGCTGCTTGATAATCATGAAATGTTGGATGCATTAGCTGATTTGTTTGAAGAGGAAGAAGAAGAAAAAGCTCCAGAAGAAACTAAACAAAAGAAGATACCAAGTACGCAGGAATTATTAGATGCACTGCTTAAACTGTTCGCGAAGGAAAAAAAGGCTCCTAAGCGGGCTTAATTAACTTTTTTCATTGCAGCTTCGATCATCTCCTGCATCATCTGAGGCAGTTCGCTGCTCAATCTCTTAAGTTTCCTCGGCTTGCAGTTCTCAAGAGCATAAGCAAAGATTATTGGTACGCCCACAGTTGCGTCTATATACGGTATCACATTCCCTTCCCCTGCCTTTGGGATTTTTCCCCATGATTTGCCTTCGTTGATTGTAGCTCCTGAAAGCCCTCCGACATCAGGGCGGTCAACAGTTACCTGGATAACATAGTTCTCACCCGGACATTCCATGCCAAGAATCTGGGAAATCGTAGGTCCTGTTTGCTGCAGGAAGTTCTTTGGCACACCGCCGCCGACTTCAAGCACACCGCGGGGAATATCCTCCACCATACTGCGGTATACGATTGCAGCGCTCTCAAGAACATCCATTGTCGGGCTCGGGTCAATGAAATCTGCTGGATTGAGTTCTTTTGAATTTGATTTTGCACAGGCTATGATTGGAAGATAACTTGTACCCATTCCCACGGATGAGTCTGCAAACGCAGGTACAAATACAGGGACATCGTTTTTTGAAGCCGATGCAATAAATGAACGCTCAGGATGCTTAGCTGTTTCCAGTATCCCTTTACCAAGGATTTTATAATAATATGCGCTTGCAAATTTTTCAGGGAATTGACCCGTATCAATTGCTCGGCGGGTAAGTGCCTGCACAATCTTATCCTGCGCTATAAGAGTGCGTTTCATGTCGATGAACACATCATAAATCCTGACAACATTATTGTCTGCCAGTTCATTGTCATCCGCAGCATAATCTCCCTGGTGCACAGGCAGCTCATATGCAAAGTGCATATCATGGTATGTGTTTGCGCCTGTTGTGACGATCCAGTCAATGAAGCCGCTCTCGATCAGTTTTATGACGCCTCCGCCCATGCCCACAGGGCTCATTGCGCCTGCAAGCGTCAAACACACGGTTGAGTTCTCGTCGATCATGGTCTTGAAAAGGTGACATGCTTCAGCCAATCGTTTAGCATTATATCCCATACCGTTAAAGACATCATCAACTAATTCTGTAACTGTCATATGCTCGCCAATAGAAACAGGAGAAATCGGTTTACCTGCCCAATAGTCATGCATTGTGCTGTGCAAATAATTCATCTCCGAAAATCCAGTTCCAATATTCGGCGAAAATATTTAAAGAATTAGGTTGGCTTTTCGTCTTTTTCCCGCATCTGTCTCATGACCTCTTCATACTCAAGAGGATGTTCATGCCTCATCTGGTCTTCTGAAAGATTTCCTGTAAGCCATGCTTTAGACATGGGGAACACTTCTGGGCTGTAATGAACATTCCACCAGTGAACTATGAAAATAAACAGGGTTGCAAGTAAAGCTTCATCTGTATGGATGATGGTTGCAAGATGTACATACGCATAGGGTATATAGTTCATTGCCACGAAGGGGAACATCATTACAAGCCCGGTAACGCACAGCATCACCATTCCCCAGAAAGCGCCCCAGTAATCGAATTTCTCTTTCCAGCTATACCTGCCGTACTTGGGATGTTCTGCTCTTCCAAAGTAAAAGAGTATTGTTTGCCAGAAATCAGTTGCATCCTTCAGGGTCGGCCACACCTTGCGTTCAAGCAGCGGTTCCTTATCAACAAAAATATGGTACCCAACATGGTATATGCCGAGAATGACCATTGCGATGCCTGCTGCATGGTGTATCTGTGTCCTCATTTCGAATCCGCCGACAAGGTTGATGATTGCAACAGACCACCATGTGTCAGGAAATTTAACTGCCATACCTGTGACCACTAAAAGCATGAAGGTCCCTATCATTACCCAGTGCTGTACAAGCTGATTGAATGTGAAACGCTTAAAGAAAACTTCACTCACGGTGCGATCTCCTGCTAATCCTTTTGTCTCTGAAACTTCCAGTAATCTGAGTTTGGGCATTTTTTTACCATCTCCTTTGAATCCTGAAGCGTGAGAACATATCTAAAAGCACTATACCTGCAAAGAGACCTATGACCGAAGTGGTCAATATTTTGAAAAATAGGGCTATCCAGTAGGCAAGATCAAAAGGTCCGAGGTAATATGATGCCATCTGCGGGTCTATGTTTGTCTTATTGAACATGAGTTCTCCTGTATGCAGGGATTCCATATCATGTACGAGACCTGCTGCGATCTTTGCATCAAAATTTGTGCCTGGATGACAATTAGCCTTGCCGCATGTCTTTGGCAGGTTATCAGGGTATGTGCTGGATGTAGGGTCTGAGTGTGACTTTGTGATATGGTTATTATGGCAATCTGCACAGGTCGCAACCACATTATACCCATTGCTCAATGCTTTCCAGTGAAAAGACTCTTTATATGTATCAAACCTGTCTGTTTTAATTCCATAGTACCACACGCTCATCATTTCCTTGTTAGAATGACATTTTGCGCATGTAGCTGGACTGTTTTGATGATTTGAGGAAGATTTGCTGTCGTTTACAGCGCGTATCTCATGCACTCCATGACAATCAGTACATGTTGCAGCTTCCATGTGACCCTTTTGAATTTGTTCCCAGTGGATACTCTGTTTGTAATCGTTTGCTTCTTTAATATGGCATTTTGAGCAGACATCTGTGATATTTTCTCTTGTGGGGCGACCGATGAAATCTCCTGACATCACACTATATGATACGACAGAGGCATTGGTCTGGATGCTACCTCCATGACAATTAGCACAGGTAAAGCCTATTTGATAATGGATATTATTTTTGAACTCATCGACCACTTTTGTATGGCAGTGATAGCACGAAACGTCCTGCTGGGCAGAAACGTTCTGAATAATTAATAAAAAAAATGCTATTGCTAAAATCAATATGTGTCTCTTTCGAAAGCACAAGCTCTTGCTGAAGTTTTTGCTAATGAATAACATGATGCGTTACCTCTCTGAGTCATCTTAGATATTTTTCTATCCTATAGCCCCGTTTTTTATGCTAATAATATACTTCTTTTGATGCTTTAAATAACTTGTGATTTGTATCTTCTTTAAGATAGATTTTTCTAATAGTAAGCCCATGTAGAAGCCTCACGGTGATATAATGAATAGAAGGGATCGTTTTATTTAACGATATAAGGATTCTGGACACAACGCTGAGAGACGGAGAACAGACACCTGGCGTTTCTCTTACGACAGAAAATAAGCTATTAATAGCAAGAAAGCTTGACAGCCTCGGGGTAGATATTATCGAGGCTGGCTCTGCAATCACTTCAGAGGGTGAGCGTGCATCGATCAAAAAAATAGCAGCTGAAGGGTTAGACGCTGAGATATGCAGCTATTGCCGCATCCGCAAAGAAGATATTGACAGTGCCATAGGCTGTGATGTGGATTCGATACATTTAGTCGTGCCCGTGTCTGACCTGCATATCCAGCAAAAATTGAAAAAGGACCGCCAGACCGTGCTCAACATGGCTGTTGAAATGACGGAATATGCAAAATCGCATGGGCTGCTCGTGGAATTGAGCGGTGAGGATGCATCCAGGGCAGAGCTTGAATATCTTAAATCCGTGTACAACGCAGGCATTGATGCCGGGGCGGACAGGCTGTGTTTCTGTGACACTGTCGGGATTCTTGTTCCTGAAAGAGCGTATGAGATTTTTAATGAGCTATCAAAGCTTCGGGCGCAAATAAGCGTCCACTGCCATAATGATTTCGGAATGGCAACATCCAATACTGTTTCTGCGCTCAGGGCAGGAGCAGGAGAAGCGCATGTTACCATTAACGGCATAGGCGAGCGGGCAGGAAATACTTCGCTTGAGGAAGTGGTGATGGTGCTTTATTCATTGTATAAATATAAAACAAGAATCGACCTTAAAAATTTATATACTACATCCCGCCTTGTGAGCAGGTTAAGCGGCATCCCTGTTGCTCCCAACAAGGCAATCGTTGGTGGAAATGCATTTACACACGAGGCAGGCATCCATGTTCACGGGCTTCTTGCAAATACAGCGACCTATGAACCTATTACACCAGAGCTTGTTGGACGCGAGCGAAGGATTGTACTTGGCAAGCATGCGGGCAAAAGTTCGGTCGTACTTGCGTTAAAAGAGCTTGGACTTTCTGCCAGTGATAAGCAGATTGATGACATGGTCATAAGAATGAAAGAACTTGGAGATAAAGGAAAGAGAGTCACAGATGCAGACCTTCAGACGATTGCAGAGACCGTGCTTGGCATCTACCAGGAAGCAAAGGTAAAGCTTGAAGAACTCACGGTCGTAGCAGGCAATACAGTGATGCCTACTGCCTCGGTCAGGTTAAAGGTCAACGGCAACCATGTGGTTGAGGCTGGCGTGGGCACAGGACCTGTTGACGCCGCGATAAACGCGTTAAAAAAAGCGGTGTCGGGCGTTGCAGACATCCAGCTTGATGAATATCATGTGGATGCGATAACAGGTGGGACTGACGCTTTAGTCGAGGTCTGGGTAAAGCTCAGCAAAGGAGGCAGGACCATAACAGCCCGCGGCGCGCGCACAGATATTATAATGGCTTCAGTTGAAGCAGTGCTTGAGGGCATCAATAGATTGATACAGCAGGGGCAGAACAGTAATCACCACTAAATATTTATAAAACATTAATCCTCAAACAGGAGAATCACATGACAAAAACAAAGATGTCAGGCGCAAAGGCAGTAATTGAATCGCTATACCATGAGAATGTCGAAGTAATCTTTGGATACCCTGGTGGACAGGTACTCCCATTATATGACGAACTCTACGATGCAAATGTAAGGCATATACTTGTACGGCATGAACAGGCGGCAGCACATGCTGCTGATGGCTATGCAAGAGCCACTGGAAAAGTGGGTGTATGTCTTGCCACCTCAGGACCCGGAGCCACCAACCTTGTCACGGGTATTGCTACTGCTTATATGGATTCGGTGCCTGTGGTTGCCATAACAGGACAGGTCCCGCGCTTCCTTATAGGCAACGATGCATTCCAGGAAGCAAATATTACAGGGATAACGCTTCCTATCACAAAGCACAACTACCTTGTACAGGATTCAAAGGAGATACCAACAATCTTCAAGGAAGCTTTCTATATCGCGCAAACAGGGCGGCCCGGACCTGTGCTTATCGATATCCCCAAAGATACCCAGACCGAGATAATTGAATTTGAATATCCAGAGGAGGTAAAACTTCGGGGCTATAAACCTACGTATGCAGGGAATGAACAGCAGATAAAAAAGGCTGCATCGCTTATCCTGAAATCTGAAAAGCCAATAATATATGCTGGCGGAGGCATCATTTCTTCAAACGCAGGTGAAGAGCTTCTCAATCTGGCAGAAGGTATCATGTCCCCTGTCACGACCACGCTGATGGGCATGGGGGCTTTCCCATCATCCCATCCTTTATCTGTTGGGATGCTGGGAATGCATGGCACAAGGTATGCGAACTACGCAATACAGGAATCAGATCTAATCATAGCAGTAGGTGTGCGCTTTGATGACCGAGTTACAGGTAAGATATCAGCTTTCGCCCCAACAGCGAAGATCATCCATATCGATATAGACCCTGCTGAAATAGGAAAGAACGTGCGTGTTGATGTTCCGATAGTCGGAGATGCAAAGAACATATTAAAGAGCCTCATTAAATATATTAAACAGGAGCAGGTCAAAACAGAGACGTGGAATAAGAAAATAGAAGCATGGAAGAAAGAGTACCCGCTTTCGTACAGGAAGGATGATGCGCTCCGGCCGCAGTTTGTGGTCGAACAGATAAGCGAGGTTTGCCCTGATGCGATAATAGTCACTGAGGTCGGGCAGAACCAAATGTGGGCAGCCCAGTTCTTCAATTATAAAAATCCGCGCACCTTCATATCAAGCGGCGGTCTCGGTACTATGGGATATGGATTCCCAGCTGCTATGGGCGCAAAAGTGGGAAGACCAGAATCTACGGTCATAGACATCGCAGGCGACGGCTCTTTCCAGATGAATTCACAGGAACTTGCGACTGTGGTCCAGAATGATATTCCTGTCATTGTGGCGATTCTGAACAACGGCTTCCTTGGAATGGTGAGGCAGTGGCAGGAGCTGTTCTTTAACAGACGTTACTCGCAAACATGCCTTTCAGGAAGCGTGGATTTTGTGAAACTCGCAGAAGCCTACGGCGCTAAAGGACTTCGTGCCACAAAAAAGAGCGATGTTAAAGAAGTGATTCAGGAAGCTGCAGGCTCAGAGTGTCCTACACTCATAGATTTTGTGGTCGAGCAGGAAGAAAATGTTTCGCCCATGGTCCCGGCAGGCGCGGCTATTAATGAAATACTTGACCTGGAGTGAGAACACATGAAACATACGCTTGCTGTGCTCGTGGAAAACAAACCCGGTGTCCTGACAAGGGTCGCAGGATTATTTTCAAGGCGCGGGTTCAACATTGAAAGTCTTGCTGTCGGTGTTACCGAGAATCCTGATACCTCGCGCATGACCATAGTTGTGAGCGGTGACGAACGCGTGCTTGAGCAGGTGGTGAAGCAGCTCAACAAATTGATAGAAGTAATCCGTGTAAGCGATATATCAAATGATGAAGCTGTGCACAGAGAGCTTGCTCTGATCAAGGTTGGTGTTGATTCATCTACCCGCGCAGAAGTGATGCAAATCGTTGATATTTTCAGGGCAAAAATCGTGGACGTGGGCGTGAAATCGCTCGTAGTTGAAGTGACAGGCGATGAGAGCAAAATAAATGCGATCGAGCAGCTGCTGCGCCAGTTCGGCATCAAAGAGATGGTGAGGACAGGTAAGATAGCTATGAATCGTGGCGCCAAGATCGTCCAGGTAGAAAAGCGGTGAAATGGGAAAAATACACATCAAAAGTGCAGTAACTGTCCTTATTATTTCAGAGAATACTCTAAACAATTGCTTTCGGGCTCGGTTATCGGAAGGTTTATACTGCCAAAATACTACAAAAACAAAAGAAGCATGGAGGTTTATGAAACTAGGTGAATTCTTTAAAAAAAAAGAGAAAAAAGACATAGTACAAGAGGCAGAGGAATACAGGCGTCTTGGTAAGTATGATAAAGCACTTGAAGCCTATGGCAGTATCCTGCGGGCAGATCCAAATAATTTGAAAACTTGGTATGATAAAGCATCTATCCATCTTACACTTGAACAGTATCTTCCTGCCCTTGAAGCCTATGAAAAAATTCTGGAACTTGACCCGGAGAACATAAAAGCATGGCATGAAAAAGGGTCTATACTAGCAAATCTTGGCAAGCTGGATGAAGCACTGCTTGCATATGACAAAGTACTTGAATCCGAGCCTGAAAATACTAAATTGCTTTCAGAGAAATTAGTACTATTGAAGGAATTAAAAAGGGATACTGAAACGTTAGAAATATATGACAGGCTTCTCCGGATGAATCCAGATAATGCAAAAATGTGGTTTGAGAGAGGAGTTATACTCTCAGACATGGGTAAGGAAAATGATGCACTTTTTTCTTACGAAAAAGTACTACAGCTTGAGCCGTCTCATGAAGGTGCGCTTGTTCGCAAAGGAGTGATTATCGGCATCAGGAAACAATATGCTGAGAGCTTTGCATTACTTGAAAAAGCACTTAAAATAGACCCAACTGACTGGAATGCATGGTCTGGGAAAGGAAAGATATGGTGGGCAAAAGGAAGCGACTTTTATGCGCTGGGAATGAAACATGATGCTGTCAAAGCATTTGATACAGCGCTCCGTGCGTATGATAAAGCAATCGAGTTTAATCCGAGGAACTCAACTATATTGTATGAAAAAGGTGTTGTTCTGAAGCAGTTCGGTCGCAGAAATGAAGCCATCAGGGCTTTTGATAAATCGATTGAAATGGACCCTGAGAACGCAAAAGCATGGTATGATAAAGGAATAACGCTCAAGGAGTCAGGGTGGGAGGATGATGCAAAGAAATGCTTTGAAAAAGTGCTTGAATTGGATCCTTCGAATACACTTGCGCGCCATAAATTGAAAAAGGGATAAGGTTTGACAAGGTATATATTGACAAAAAGCATATCTTAACGTGTGGAAATGGGACTTTCATCAATATTTGAGCCAAAATCGATAGCTGTAGTTGGCGCATCCAACAATGTGAAGAAATGGGGCGGGAGGATACTGAAAAACATATTTAGCAGCTTTAAAGGACCTGTCTATGCTGTGAATCCTAAGGAAGAGACCGTGCAGGGTATTACATCATATCCTTCAGTTCTTGATATTCCTGACGAGGTGGAGATGGCGGTGATAGTAGTGCCTGCGCAGTTCGTTATTTCAGTAGTGGACGAGTGCGGGAAAAAAGGCGTTAAAGGGCTTGTTGTGATAACAGCAGGCTTCAGTGAGACAGGAAGTGCTGGAAAGGAACTTGAAAAAGAGCTCGTATCAGTCGTAAACAGGTATGACATGCGCATGATAGGACCAAATACGCTTGGCATAGTCAATGAACCCAAGAGCTTAAACGCAACTATTATAGGAAGACTTCCACAGCGGGGCGCGATTTCTTTTATCACGCAGAGCGGAACGCTGGGTCTTGCGCTGGCTGAGTGGACGATAGATATGGGGCTTGGGCTCTGTAAAATCATCAGCACAGGGAACAAAGCCAACGCTGATGACGTAGACCTGATAGAATATCTGAATAACGACCCCTCAACAGGTGTTATAGCAATGTACGTGGAAGGGATCAACCGCGGAAAAGAGTTCATAGAAGCAGCGCGGCGTATTAAAAAACCCATAATAGCGATCAAGACAGGGAGATCAAAAAGAGGTGTAAGGGCTGTTTTTTCTCATACGGGTTCAATAGCAGGGTCGGATGAAATTTTCTCAGCCGCGTTCAGGCAGGCTGGAATACTGCGGGTTGATACCATCGATGAGGTATTCGATGCAGCGCTTGCTTTTTCATGCCAGCCACTCCCGAAAGGAAATAATGTTGCTATTCTCTCAAACGGCGGAGGCGCAGCTATTGTAGCCACAGATGCGTGCGAAAAGCACGGCATCGATATCGCTGACCTGACAGAAAAGACAAGAGAGACAATAAAAAAATCCATCCCTGAATTTGCATCAGCCTCAAACCCGATAGATACCGCAGGAGCGTCATCTCATCAGGTTTACATCGATGTGATACAGGCACTTCTCCTTGACCCGAACGTGGACGCACTCATTGTTATTTATGTGCATACCATGATGACAAGCGCAATACCGCCAGCAGCAGCTGTTATTGAATTAAAACCTAAAAGCACAAAGCCTATAATCTCATGCTGGATGGGGGGCGCAGGAAAAGAAGAAGGTGTCGAGATCCTGAAAAGCGGCTGCATGCCCAACTATTCAGTCCCAGAAAGAGCGGTTGAGGCATTAGCCTGCCTTATCAAACACAGGGAATTCCTTGTAAAAGTAAAAAGGGACGGGTAGAATGCAAATTCTCACAGAGAATGAAGCGAAAAAACTTCTTGCAAAGTATGGGATACCTGTAACAGAAGGCAGTATCGCCAGAAGCCCGCAGGAAGCTTTTGAGATCGCGGCGCAAATTGGGGCACCAGTGGCTATGAAAATTTCATCTCCAGATATTTCGCACAAGAGCGATATAGGCGGCGTCATATTGAGTGTGAAAGAAGCGGACGTGAAGGCTACATATTCTGAACTCGTATCGCGGATCAAGAAAGCTGCTCCAGATGCAAAAATAGAAGGAATCCTTGTGCAGCAGATGGCGCAGCCAGGGCACGAGACCATCGTGGGACTAAAAAAGGATGCGCAGTTCGGATATGCGATCATGTTCGGGCTTGGTGGGATTTTCGTCGAGGTTTACAGGGATGTTTCATTCAGGATCGTCCCTATTGAAAAAAAAGAGGCATTTGAGATGATCTCAGAGATAAAAGGATATCCTGTGCTCAAAGGCATCAGGGGAAGGATGCCTGCTGATATGAATGCTATCGCTGATGTTCTTATAGCTGTTTCTGATATGGCTCTGAAAGAAAATATCATCGAGCTTGATATAAACCCGCTCATAGTGAACGAGAAAGGCGCGGTTGCTGTGGATGCAAGATTCTTAATCAATTGAATTGCCCTCACCGAAACAATTATGTATCGCAGTATACTATTGTGCGCTCTATCAGGCACCCATAGCTATGTTTTTTTCTGCCGCCGTGGCTTAGCCCGGCAAAGCGGCTGATTCGTAATCAGCAGATCGAGGGTTCAAACCCCTCCGGCGGCTTAATATTAAATTCAATAGATAAAATTGGTATTAATACCAAAACATTTGAAGAGTTTGAAAGGAAACTGAGACTTCAAAGAGGGCTCAGTGATAAAACAGTAAAGATATACCTCAGATGTTATCGCAGGTTCTTTAAATTTACAGGTAAAAAATCAGTATCAATCCATCTGATCGAAGATTATCTTCTTCAATCCAAAGACAAGCGCAATAATTTAGCCATGCTAAAGGCGCTTTGTCCAGAATTAGTAAAAGACTATAGGTTTCCCAGAATTGTACAAAAACCTAAGATACTTCCAAACAAGGAACAGATAAAAATATTCTATAATGCCTTGCCTGATAAGTATAAAGGCATTTTTCTTGCTTTGGCGTCCAGCGGATTAAGGGTGTCCGAGCTTTTGAGCGCGGATATCGACAAAAGCAATCGAATGCTTATTCCTCAAGCCAAGGCTGGAGCAACTAAGCACTCTTGGGTTAGTTTTTATAGTAAAGAAGCTGCCGCTTTGCTGGAAAATGGTTTTCCTCAAATAACAGTTGACGGGCTAAGCCACGTATTTAAGAGAGTCTCTAAAAAGACAGGTATTCGCATATATCCTCATTTGCTGCGAGCCATTTTCGCAAGGGAAATGAGCTTAAGAGGAGTACAGGACAGATACATAGATGCTTTCTGTGGCAGAGTGCCAGGAAGTGTACTGGCAAGGCATTATTCTGATTTCAGCCCGGAGGTGTTGAAAGAGATTTATGAGAAAGCGAATATCAAAATTCTGGAATGAATCTACTGGAAGAATACGGCTTTTGCTATTAGGATTAAAAAGGATATATTAATACAAAAAGATAAAAATTTTTGTAGATTAGATACTCTTATATAGGATAATATAGATTTTAATGCAGGTATTAGCAGTATATGTTTCAAAAACTGATTAGATGATGTATATGAATGATGCAGACATGATTAAAGAGTTAATGGGCATCAAGAAATTTTCCTCTTTATTATCAATTCAAAAAGAAGTATTAAGTAAAGGTCTACTTAATCCTGAAACTAACATGGTTGTCATATCCGCTACAGCTTCAGGCAAGACATTTGTAGCTGAAATGCCAATATATAAACATCTTAAAAACGGCGGAAAAGTTCTTTACCTTATACCTCAAACAGCACTTATAGGGGACAAATATAGAGACTTAGAGTATCTTAAAGAACAGGGATACCAAATAGCCACAGCAGGCGAAACCTCATCGGACGCGGATGTATTAATAACAATTTTTGAAGCATTTTATATAGGTGCAATCCGAAACCTTGAATCATACAAACGTTTTGGACTTGTAGTGTTGGATGAATTCCACCTTTTATACGATCAGAATAGAGGTTTCAATCTTGAAAAAGCCATTGTTTTAATTAAAGAATGGAATCCTAAGATAATTTGTCTTTCTGCCACATTCAAGAAGGTTGAAGATGCTACCGGTTGGCTAAATGCTAAAGTTGTAGAAAATAACGACAGACCTATTCCTATAACAGAAGACATAATAGATCTAACTGTAGGTAAATCAGGAGCTAAAGAGTTAGCCAAAGCGATATATGAACAGATTAAGACTCCATGTATAATATTTTGTGGTAACGTTCAA
>JAWOKW010000161.1:0-4173 GCA_033854095.1 Candidatus Methanoperedens sp.
ATGAACGCAGATTTGTTGCATCGTATCTGCATTTAATATTTCTTCCTGACGTTTTTGCAACAAATATTATTTTGACACAGCACCCCCAGTCTATCAGCTTTGATCTTTTTGTTGAATCATTTGAATCATCATCTCCCGTATCTGCTGCTGGTTCGCCTCAAGTGCGGCAGGATCCCTGTTAAGTAGCCAGATAAGATGCTTTTTCAGAATATCAATAGCTCCAGCATAATCACCAGCATTGGTTAGAGTGACTACAAGGTTCCATGCCGACAGCGAGGTGTCGGGGTGTTCCGCACCCAGTATCCTTCGTGTTATTTCCAGCACCTGTTCATGGATTTTTCGTGCGCCTGCAAGGTCGCCCTGTGCGCTGAGCGTTTCTGCAAGGTTGTTCATGGTGGTAAGCGTATCAGGATGCTCTGCGCCGAGGAGTCGGGTTCGAATATCCAGCTCCCTGTGAAGCAGCATTTCTGCGGATCTGTATGCACCCTGCAGATGATCGTACCTTGCCAGCCATGAAGTGAGATTCGCTATTGGAATGTCGTCACCTTTATTCACAAGCTGCCGTGCATGTGTGACTTCAAGTTTGATTTCACTGTGGATTCTGCCATCATTTATCACTGAAAGCCTGCCGATCAGTGCGTTTACAGCCGCAGCCTGGATTTGGTCTATTCGTTCAGGCATCGTTTCGTGAAACCGCACGGTCCTGGAGATGCTGGATTTCTTCAAGATTGTTCTGAGATTTTTTGAATTTCCGAACCGAAAAAAATATTACAACGCTCCAATATCTGATAGTGAGGTTCAATAATGGTATTTGAAAAATGTACCTTCTGCTCAGGAAGCGAATGCACGGCTGCTGATTTAGAACCCTGCGATTTCGAGGGAGATAACTTTAAAGAATGCCTGCGCTATCGCCTTTATTTCATAAGACCGCAGATGATGCAGGTACGTTAAGCTCTGAGCATGGAAGCGATCCTCTGTCCCAGAGCATAGCATCTATATAGCTCTGGCTCATCAGGTCTGAACTTTACTTCAAGTGACTCGACAGGTTCATTGCCTGCAAGCTTCAGCCGTTCATTGACAGCACGCACTGCTCCGCCTGCCCAGCCGTATGAACCAAAGGTCGCCCATATCTTGTTCTTTGGACGCAGGTTCATAAGATATGTCAAAAATCCGCTCACGGTCGGGAACATATCATTATGCAGCGTGGGCGAACCAATAAGGACGGCTTTTGATTCGAGCACTTCTTTCACTATCTCACTCCACTCGTTCCTGCGCAGATGTAGGAGCGATGCTTCAATACCCGAGTCTGAAATGCCCCGTATGATCTCCTTTGCCATGAACTCAGTGCTCTCCCACATGGTGTCATAAATGAGCACTGCTTTTGGCTTTGATATACCATTAGCCCAGTTAAGGTAAGCCTTGATTATGTTATCTGTGTTTTTCCAGATTATCCCATGTGAAGGCGCTATCATCCTGCTCTCGATACCCAACTTCTGCATCTCTTCGATCTTTTTAAGGATAAGTGTCCCAAATTGCATGAAAATATTGGCATAATACTTGGAAGCCTCCTCCATCACGATATCGCTTTCATATCCAGGAGGACTGTGTGCATCTTCATCGAACCTGAACGAGGACGCAAGATGCTGCCCAAAGAGATCATTTGAAAAAAGAAGCCTGTCTTCTTTTATATATGTCGCCATGCTGTCAGGCCAGTGAAGCATGGGCACGGTTATAAAAAATAGTGTCTTCTTACCAAGCTTAAGTTCATTTCCAGTCCTGACAGTTCTAAAATTCCAGCCGCCCCTGTGATATTTCAATAAACCCTCTTTTCCTTTTTCAGAACAGATGACCTCGGCATTCGCAGCAAGCTTCATGATCTCAGGAAGCGAGCCTGAATGGTCCATCTCAACATGGTTCGAGATAACATAATCTATTTTTTGAGGATCAACGCTCTCTTTGATATGTTCAAGCATCTCGCCTGCAAAAGCGCGCTTCACCGTGTCTATGAGTGCTATTTTTTCATCCACGATGAGATATGCGTTATACGTTCCCCCGCGAGGCGTGGTGTAGCCGTGGAAGTCTCGAAGGTTCCAATCTACGGCTCCAACCCAATAGACTCCATCTGTTAATTCAGTTTTTGCCATTTTAACTCCTCAGCAATAGTTATTTAACCCATTGGAATTAAACTTATTGCTTGATGTTTAAGAAAAGTATAAAGGAGGTGATAACGTGTGCAGTGTAGGTGATATGTTTGATGTGGATATTTCAGGCAATGCAGAAATGCGGGAGTATGTATGCCTTGACTGCAGCAAGGAATTCAAAGGAATCGGAACGAACCTCAGATGCCCTGCATGCCACTCACGCAATGTCAAATCCAAATAACTGCTGAGGGATAGCTTGGAGATAGCTTCAAGGATAAAGTCGTTTTTTGTCGGTCAAAAGCCGCCTTCTGAACTCCCACCGTTCCCTTCCAGTTTCTACTGGGGGGTTTCAACATCAGCCTATCAGGTCGAGGGGAACATTACAGGGAACGACTGGCATATCTTCACCACCTCCCAGCAAATAAAAAACAGGATAAAATTGCTGAGCTCCTTTATTGGGCATGAGATCGATCTTGAGCCTGCCGGGGATGCAGTGAATCACGGCAATATCGAAGTATTGAAAGAAGACCTTGACAGGGCTAAACTGCTCGGGATGAACGCCTACCGCTTTTCTATTGAATGGAGCCGAATCCAGCCCACGCAGGATAGTATAGATGCACAGGCGCTCAGGTATTATCATGATGCCATAGACGAAATGCATAAACGTGGTCTAAAACCAATAGCAACATTGAACCATTTATCTTTACCAAAGTGGGTTCTGACACCGCCAACAACGGAATTAGTGCCTGTGGTTGAAGATGAAGGTTTCAGGAACTCGCTGCGCGGATGGGAAAATGAGGAAACTGTTGAAGCATTTGTGAAATTCGTGCAGATCATGGTGGAAAGCTGCATTGACCGTGTTGATACCTGGATCACGCTCAACGAGCCTGTTGGTTCGGTCGTGGGCGTGGGCTACATTGCAGGTGCATGGCCTCCGGGATTTAATTTACATGGTGAGCGAGCAAAAAAGGCTTATTTTAATCTCCTCAAAGCCCATGTAAAAGCATACAGGTTGATAAAGAACCTGTACGGCAACAGACCATCTTACGTTGGAATCGCCCATGCGATGATGTATCCCAAGGTCACGAACGCGGTCAGCTCGGCAGTTGCTGGTGCTGCTGTCGGTGCTGTCATTGGCGGGGTTATCGGTACATTTGCTGCTGTAGCAGGCATCTTTGCAGTCCTCGGCGCAGTCGCAGGCGCATTTATCGGTGGTTACATGGATAAACATCAGGCTGCAAGGAGACAGTTCGACTATTTCTATAATTACCATTTTCTGGATTCGATTATCTATGGCAGAGTGGATACGTCAATCCAGCAGCGCAAGACTAAAAGAAAATATGTAGAAGGTAAAGAATTCTTTGGAATTCCAGCAAATGAACACTGGAAGCCCCATATCGATTTTATCGGGCTTAACTACTACCGTTCTGTCTATGTTTATTACCAGGAAGTCTTAGAACTTGCAGCAGGTTTCACAGGTGGAGCGTTCGATAACGATCTGAATGGAAAACTTGAAAAGCACAACCTTTTGAACGATCTGGGATGGGAAATCTGTCCAGAAGGGTTATACGCCATCCTGACAAAGTGGCTGGCCCCCTACCATCTGCCTGTCTTTATCACGGAGAATGGAATACCAGAACATTCTGACAGGAACAGGGCTGCTTTCATTGTGGCGCACCTTCAACAGTTAAGGCGTGCAATGGATGATGGTGCTGATGTTCTTGGATATGTTCACTGGTCGCTGTTAGACAACTGGGAACTTCAAGAAAATTACAGCCTCAATGCTAAATTTGGTCTATTCACAGTTGACCGCACAACCATCAACGCAGGAACATATCCTCGCCATATCACAGAAGGCGCACTTGCGCTGCAGTATATCATCGCGCAGGGAAAAAGTGCGGTCAAGAAGTTTGGCATTATAAGTCCGAAAGGGGACAGGGTAGAGCCGCAGACAAAAACCGCTTTTGGTATGTGGGAAGGAAGCATAGATGACGGTTCGGGATTCACGCTTTATCTGAACCGCCAGGATGAT
>JAWOKW010000162.1:0-2533 GCA_033854095.1 Candidatus Methanoperedens sp.
TGAATATCATATATCGCATCCGCGCTGAAATCACCCCTCAATATGCCCTCGTAAGAGCGGATTTTCGCTCCCCCGCGCGTGACATCCATATCCAGGATTGCGTCCACGATTTTACTTACGATGAAGATTCCCGGGGATTTCCTCCTGCCGCTCTCATAATCGCTTATTACGGACGGGGAGACTTTTAGATATGCTGCGAGGTCGGATTGTGATATCTCAAAAATAGTGCGCCATTTTTTTAAGGTCTCACCAGGGTTGTCCGAGAGCGTGATTTCCCCGGCCATTTTCTCAGCAAGTTTATGTTTGAGGTCTTTATAAGCACCATTGGTAGAAGAAGATTGTGTAGCAGGAATAGAAGCAACGGCTGCATTATCGGTCATGTTATCGAGTGAGTAACGATGTTGAAGCATATAAAACTAACGAAGATTGCTTCGTCAAACAACGAAGTACTGCCAATCAGAAAGGATAAAATACTGACAGGATGTTTAGGCTATGCACCCTTTGATGAACGCTGAAAATAGAGTCATTCTTATTGTGTTCATCAAAATGAGGGGCCGTAGGGTAGCTTGGTCCATCCTTCATGCTTGGGGTGCATGAGACCTGAGTTCAAATCTCAGCGGCCCCATACCACAACAAATTCAATTCGCTCTTTTATTTCAGGATTACTTTCACCTTGCTCTCTGAGAGCTTAAGAGAATAGAACGGAGAGTGAAGCAAAGATGCTATATAATTATGAAAGAGACCTCATTTCTACTGAGGAGAATATTAAGAGGTGCATTCCTAAACCCAACCAAGATTTAATTCTGGATTATGAGAGCTACTGTTTTACCGAGGGTCTCAAGATTGCCGGGATATTGAAGCAATTGATCGAACTCAAGATAGTAGCAGAGATGCTGAGCAAGAATTTTAGAGAGGCAAGTAAGCAGGATATAGCTAAGCTTGTGGAGCGTATAGAGCGCATGGACAGGTCTGATAGAACAAAAAGGGAATATAAATTCCTTATCAGAAGGTTTTATAGGTGGCTGGGCGAAGGCGATCTTGTGGAGTGGATAAAAATTCCTTCTAGGAAAGATACAAGAAAGCTTCCTGAAGATATGCTGAGCGAAGATGAGATTAAGAAAATGATTAATGCGTGCGAACATCCGAGGGATAGGGCACTGGTAGCCTGCCTCTATGAAAGCGGTGCCAGGATAAGCGAGATAGGAAATCTTAAGATAAAGCACATGAAGTTTGACCAGTATGGGGCTGTGCTCATGGTGGATGGAAAGACCGGAATGCGTAGAGTGAGAATAATCTTTTCATCGCCTTACTTAGCTACCTGGCTTGAAAATCATCCCTTCAGGGATAACCCAGAAGCTTTTGTCTGGATCGGGATAGGTGCGGTTGGCAGGAATGAACCCTTGCAATACGGTGCCATCAGGATGCATATCAAGAGGATAGCACAAAAGGCAGGGATAAAAAAGAGGATACATCCTCACTTATTCAGACATAGTAGAAGCACCCATCTGGCAAAGCATCTTACTGAAGCTCAGATGAAGCAGTATCTTGGATGGGTTCAGGGAAGCAATATGGCAGCCATATACGTCCACTTATCAGGAAGGGACGTTGATAATGCTCTTCTCAAGATGCATGGGATCGTCACAGAAGATACGAAAGATGCACAAATGAATCCAAAGCAGTGCACCCGTTGTAATACTATGAATGCCCCGACTACCAAGTTCTGCTCCAAGTGCGGCTTAGCACTTGACATCAAAGCTGCTTTAGAGATGGAGGAGAAGAGTTCAGAGGTAACAATGGATTTCATGCAGGCTGCAAAGAGTGATCCAAAAATTGTGGACTTCATGAAAATGCTTTTGCAATCCGTATCAGCCAAAGAATAATCCGCTCTTTCCTTTTTCCTATTTCCTTTTTCTGGTTTGTACCCCGTCAGGCTGCTCATAGGCAGATGGTCTTAGTAATTTAACGTATTATGATGCGTACTTATCATATGGCGACAGTATAATATACCATACACCATAATATGCACACATAAGGCGTAAAGCATTGAACGAAGCAGCTGTTAGGCGAAACTATTCGTTTAGCCGCCACACGATAGAGAACATGGAATGGCTGATAAACAAATTGACACAGGATTATAATCTATTCCATTACTTTGTGATAGGCAATGATGGAAACAGACTCTGAGACTTAATAAGAAGAAGGTAATGGAAGAATTATATTGATATACAGTATCTCTTTATTTGAGTAATCTGCAAAAATACTTATCATTTCTTACAAAAATCCATACTATAAAATTAAATCTTAAATAATATAGTTGCCTAATTAAATAATGTGAGTTATCGTGTCACATAATGATATTTAATCAGATGACTTTGCCATTTAATTTTAATGAGCATTAGATTTTTATATCATCAAAAACAATTCTAAATTTAGAGTGGTAAAAAAAACAGCTGGTTGTAGATACTCAATAATCAAGCTTTTCAAATTAGTGTAGTTCATATCTCAAAAGTGGTGGTGGAAAATGAATGGTGGT